>QIAK01000112.1:0-4388 GCA_003225515.1 Acidobacteriota bacterium
AAATCGTCATGCGGCGAGCCGATAAACTCGGCTTGGTCGCCACCGACGAAGAAGTCGACCGCAAATACAACGAGATCAAGTCTCCCGCCTCGGAAGACGAATTCATCAGGCGGCTCAAGGACAAGAAGATCACGCTGGCCGATTTTAAGCGGGACATACGCCGATCGATCACGCTCGATAAGGTGATGAACAAAGAAGTGTCCTCCAAGATCAACGTCACCGATCAGGATATTACGGACTACTACAACGCACACAAGGGCGAGTTCAACCTGATCGAACCCACCTATCATCTGGCACAGGTATTGGTTACAACTTCGCCGAACCCGCAGGCGCACAATCAGAACGATAAAGCGCAGAATGAGGCCGAGGCCCGCAAGAAAATCCAGATGATCGCCAACCGCCTCGATAGCGGCGATGATTTCGCCACACTGGCCATGAAGTATTCAGAAGACCCGGAAACCTCCGGCAATGGCGGCGATCTGGGAACCACGCAGGAATCTGGATTGAAGGGAACGGATCCAGCCACTCGCGACGCGGTTATGAAGCTCAAGCCCGGCCAGTACAGCCCTGTGGTCACTGTAGTCAATCCTGCGACGAAGCAGCTATTTGGATTCCGCATTATCAAACTGGTGGCGAAGGAACCCGCAGGCCAGCGCGAACTCTCCGACCCTCGGGTGCAGCAGGCTATTCGTTCACAGCTTCACGACCGACGGGAGCAATTGCTGAAAGCCGCGTACTATGAGGTTCTCCGCGATACCGCCAAGGTCGAGAACTATTACGCGAAAAAGGTGCTGGACAGCAATGGCATGGAGAGATGAAGGATGAAAGATTGGAGGTAAGTAGTCGGTCCTTGATCACTCCACAATTGCCAGCACATCTCCAGCATTCACAGCCGCTCCTTCGCTAACCAGAATTTTTTGGATTGTTCCCTTCTTCGGCGATTTAAGTTCGTTCTGCATCTTCATCGCCTCTACCACCAGCACGCCCGCTCCCGCCTCCACCTCGGATCCCTGGCTGACCAGGACGCGCACAATCTTGCCGGGCATCGACGCGGTTAGTTTCTTTGGCCCGCGATCATCGGCGGCGCGAACCCGCCCACGCAGCGATCGTGGATCGCGGACTTCCGCTGCGAACCGCGCGCTGCCTACCCACAGATGCATCTCGCCGCTAACCCGTTCGCACTTCACTTCGTAAGCCTGATTGCCCAGACGTATCGAAAGTACGTCGGGGCGCGCCAGAACTGCATCGACTTCGACTTCCCTGCCATCGAGGCGGCACGACCAGCGACCTTCGGGCCGATTAAGATCGAGCCGGTAATGCTTGCCGTCAATGGTGATGTCGTAAGTCATAAAAGCAACTTGCGCCAAGTGTCAATGCTCGATGATGGCGTTGCGCTTTATCGCATCGCCTCTTTGCGCGCCGTTCGCAACCAGTTCGAAGCTACAGTCGGCTTAGTGGCAGAGGAGTCATTGCCCACCGGCCGCTCGCCCGCTCCCGCGGCGCTTGCACCTAATACCGTGAATATCCCTGCGGCGATCGTTGCCACCTCAATTGCCTTTGGATCAGCCGGTGCCTCGGCTTTTTTCTGCTTTAAAAGGCGATCGAGAAAACCTGTGTCCATCTTTGCGGCTCGAAAATCCGGATCGCTCAGAATGTGCCGGAAGAGAGATAGATTTGTTTTGATGCCACCCACAAAGTATTCATTGAGCGCCCGCGTCAGCCGGCTGATCGCTTGATCGCGATCGGTGCCGTAGCCGATCAACTTCGCCAGCAGCGGATCGTAATCCATGGGCACGGTCCAGCCCTCGTACATGCCGCTGTCGAGCCGGATGCCCGGCCCTGAAGGCAGCAGCAGCAAAGTAATCTTGCCGGGACTAGGGAAATAATTATTGTCCGGATCCTCGGCATAAATGCGGCACTCGATGGCATGCCCGCGAATCACAACCTGGTCCTGCGTGAATGGGAGCCGCTCGCCGGCAGCAATTCGAATCTGCAGGTGCACCAGGTCGAGCCCCGTGATCAACTCCGTCACAGGATGTTCGACCTGCAGTCGAGTGTTCATCTCGAGGAAATAGAAGTTCTTTTGCTGGTCCACCAGAAATTCGACAGTGCCGGCATTCGTATATCCCGCGGCCTTTGCGACCCGGACCGCCACCTCGCCCATTTTTCTTCGCATCTCCGGGTCCACGATCGGAGAGGGGGCTTCCTCGACCACCTTCTGATGCCGGCGCTGCAGCGAGCACTCGCGCTCGCCAAGATACACTGTATTGCCGTGCTCGTCGGCCAGGACCTGCATTTCGATGTGACGCGGGTTGAGGATCGCTTTCTCGATATAAACTTCGCTGTCGCCGAATGAGCGCTCGGCTTCGCTGCGCGCGCCTTCGAGCGACGACTTCAATTCTGCCGGCGCATGCACGAGGCGCATGCCTTTACCGCCTCCGCCCGCCGCAGCTTTCAGCATCACAGGATAGCCAATGCGGGCCGCAACTTCTTCTGCCTGCTCGAACGATTCCAGTCCGCGCGATGTGCCGGGCACATACGGAACGCCCGCGCGTTCCATCGCCTGCCTGGCGCGGGTCTTCGACCCCATAGCATCCATCGCCGCAGCCGTGGGGCCAATGAACTTCACTCCCGCATCCACGCAGGCTCTGGCGAACTTGGCATTCTCGGATAGAAAGCCGTAGCCAGGATGGATGGCATCTGCCCCGGATCGCGCGGCTACATCAAGAATCTTCTGAATGTTGAGATATGACTCGGATGCCGCCGCCGCGCCGATGGGATAAGCGTCGTCAGCTTTGCGGACGTGAAGCGAAGCACGATCCACGTCGGAGTAGACCGCGACCGCCGCAATTCCCATCTCGTGGCATGCGCGTATGACGCGAACCGCAATTTCCCCCCGGTTCGCAATGAGGATCTTCTTGAACATTTCTTTGAGCAGCGCGGCTCGGAGAACACCAGATTTTACAGGAGATTATGCTCTGGCGGACTATGGCCAGATTCACTACCGCAGTATTACTCGGGCAGGCGCGCGAAGCTCACCGCAAAGGGCGTCGACGCAGCGGCCTGGCCCGCGTGCAGCCAGCGGCGGCGCGGAATGAAGCGGAAGCGTATCAGAGTCCAGATCGCCTGCCATCCATCGGAGTGGCGGATCTTCTTCCCCTCCACTGCGGACCGTGGATTGTAGTTGATCGGAACCTCTGCGATCTTTTCGCCCATGCGGCATAGCTTTGCAGTCACTTCCGGGCAGAACTCAAAGCGGTGGCATTGCAGTTCGAGCTGGGTGAGCAACGAGCGGCGAACGACTTTATAGCAGGTAGCTTCGTCATGAATGCCCGCGCCATATAGGACATTGGTGAGGTGCGTCAGAAGTTTGGCGCCAAGAAAGAAGCGCAGCCCGCGTTCCGGACGATCGGGGCGCACGCCATAAATGACGTTCGCTTTCCCCGATTCAAGCGGCAGCAACAACGCGGGATAGTCCTGCGGATCGTATTCCAGATCGGAGTCCTGGATAAGCACGTACTCTCCACGGGCATAGGCCAGGGCAGTCCGAATGGCGGCTCCCTTGCCGCAATTTTTTTCATGGAATACAAGGCTGACATCGTCCATCGGCGGGAGCGCTTGCAGTTTCTCGCGAGTGCCGTCAGTCGAGCCATCGTCGACGATGATAATTTCCTTTTTTACCGGCGAGGCGTGAATGGCCCGCAACAGTTCGTCAATATGGGCCGCCTCGTTATAGACCGGCACAATCACCGACACGCATCCCTTCCAGCGATCACTCGCGGGTGTACCCGTCGCCGTGCGATTTGGCCATGATGCAGTCGCCAATGCGGTCACGCTATCGTCTCTCGCAAATACGCTTAGAATTGGTCATTTTCTAGCATAGTATCATCTGGATTTGAACCTATTCCAACTTCCAGGTTGCAGTGCGGAAGACGCATTGCGGAAGATGGAGGATGCGTTGCGGAACGCCTAACGGATAATCAGGATCAGATCAGCGCTCCAGAACTCGGGCGTAGTATCATTCGCCCATCTCAGGATTCCGAAACCAGGCATGACCTCACGCGGCGCGGCTGGAACCAGCCCACAACCATCTTCCAGTGCAGAGTCAAGCGTTTCAGTTGACAAACGCGCGCCGCAACTTGGCGGAATCTATTCCCGCGGCTCTGAATATCTGGCGGCTGTTGTCATCGCGGCCGCCTTTATAGCGCGCCTCATTCCGGCCCAGAAGTTCTTTCTCAACCCTGACGAAGCCCTCCACAATCTGTTGGCCAGCCAGTCTTCTCTCGCTCGCGCTTATCAGGCGGGCCTGACCAACGCTCATCCTCCGCTGCTGATCCTCATACTCTATTATTGGCGCGCTCTGGGCCAGTCGGACCTGTGGCTGCGCG
>QIAK01000112.1:4399-5363 GCA_003225515.1 Acidobacteriota bacterium
GGTTTTGGCGGGAACCGCTTGCTGCTGGCTGCTCTACGAATGGCTGAAATTAGTGGTTGATCGATCCACAGCCTTTCTAGGATTGTTGCTGATCTCCTTCGCCCCGTCGCTCATATTCCTATCGGCAGAGATCCGGCAATACGCGCTACTTCTCTTTTTCATGACAGCCTGCCTGTATCTCTCGGAGCTTGCGCTCCTAAAGAACTCGGCAGGTCTGATGATTTTGTTCCTGGCGTCGCTGTATGGAGCGCTGCTCACGCACTATTCTTCCTTCATTTTTGCGTTCGCGATTGGTGTTTATTTGCTGGTGCGCCTTTATCCGTATCACCAGAAGCTAAAGCTCTTTCTGCTGTGGGGTGCGGGCCAAGTCGGCGGCGTGGCTCTCGCCGTCTATTTCCTGACTACTCATCTTCCGCGCTTGCTGAAATCCGGAATGGCTCACGAAGGTTTCGATACCTACCTCCGAAAATCGGTGTTTCATTCCTCTGACCAGAATGCCGTCACCTTTCTGGCCGCACAGACGCTGCGTGTCTTTACCTACCTGTTCAGCCATGGTCTCGTCGGCGCTCTGACACTACTCATGTTCATCGTAGGAATGGTTTGGTTGTTGCGCCCGAAGAGATCTCGGAATGCGCAGGGGCCATCGCATCTCGAACTCGCGCTCCTGCTGGGCATTCCCTTCGTCGCGAACTGGGGTGCAGCCCTCGCTGGACTTTATCCCCTCGGCGCAAGCCGGCACAGTTCATTTCTTGCTCCCTTCGCGATCACAGGCGCGTGCATCGGAATTGCCGCATGTGGATCAGCCCGCACCTGGCTCAAGGCAGTTGTGATCGTCGGCTGCCTCGCGCTTTGCAATTTCTTTCCGGCGCCTCCGCCGCCGATAAAGCCGCAGGACCAATCCGCAGCACTGATGAAGAGTGCAGTGACTTTCTTGAACGCGTCCGCTCCGCCTGGCTCCGTCATC
>QIAK01000113.1 GCA_003225515.1 Acidobacteriota bacterium
TTCTCCACCAAGTCGCGCAAAGAATCCGCGTTCACGTTGTACGCGGGCCCGGTCGCCGCCTTTTTCAGCGATTCACCTAGAACCCGCACCTCGCGATGGGTATGCGACAGCAGATGCGCTACCTGATTTTCCAGGGTGCGCGCATTCACGATCTCTCCCAGGGATGTGTTCGTGGCCAGCGGCAGCAAATAGCGCGTGATGTCAAACGCGCGCGCCTTCAGGGTGCGCTCGTATGCCTCCTGCTTCATGTCGAAAGGCTTGGGAGTAATGCTGATGAGGTGATCAGTCATGTGCTCCGAGAGCGCTTCGTACTCGGCAAAAAGAAAATCCACGGTCTCGCGATAGAGGTTGCGGGCTGCGTCATCGCTGCCGAAATCCGGTGTGTAGTATCCGCTCTTTCTGAAGTCCTGATAGCGGGTCGAGCGTTCCTGCCCATCCCAGCGCTGCTCGTCGGCCAACTCAATTGCAGCCAGGATCGACAGGCGCTCGATGGCGAGCGCAAGATGCGCCAGATCGGCAATGGAGCGGTGTCCGTACTGAAAATAAAAAGTGTTGAGAAACTTTTCTGCCTTCTGGGTCGAGATCTCACGCAGCGACTCCTTCATCGACAGCGAGGATCGCGAATACTTCGCCATGGCATAAGCCTGGATTTCGGGCTCAACCCCGAACACCGCGAACACCTCGGTCGAAGGCGCCTCGGGAGCCATCTTCTCGATGGGCGAGGGCTGCTCGGCACTGGAACCACGGTTGAGCGAACGATGGTTTGAGCCGGAGGAACCAGCATCCCCCGATGATGAATTCTTATTGGAAGGATCGGGCATCACTAGCACGTTATTTACAGGGTGCGGCATGAGTGAGGGAATGGTACTCGGCGCCCTTGTGAATTGGCAATGCGATTCGTCACAACGGAATTAAGAAAAAGGTTGACTAAGGGAAAGCCGTGTGGGGCGCGCCACGGCTGCTGCGAGGAGCAACTCGACGGCACACTTGCACTGGCGGCGAGTATAATTTGCGATTCATCGCAATCATTCAACCCGCATCGGGAGAACCCCAAAATGTCCCTTTCAGGCCGCGTAGCGCTGGTCACCGGAGCGTCGCAAGGTATAGGACGAACCTGCGCCCTCCGCCTGGCTAAAGATGGCGCAACCATCGCGGTGGCCGCGCGCAATCAAGAAAAGCTGAACGAACTGGCCGCCGAAATCACAGCGGCCGGCGGTAAGGCGGCGGCATTCGCTCTCGACGTTGGCGACGAAGATCAGGTCAAGTCCAGCGTGAAAGCCATCATCGCCCAGTTCGGAAAAATCGAGATCCTGGTCAACAATGCGGGCATCACTCGCGATCAACTCATCATGCGCATGAAGCGCGCCGACTGGGATGCCGTTCTGCAGACCAATCTCACCTCGGCCTATCTCGTGACCCAGCAAGTCATCACCTCAATGCTGCGGCAAAAGTGGGGACGCATTATCAACATCACCAGCGTCTTCGGACAAATGGGTCAGGCGGGACAGGCCAACTACGCCGCGTCCAAAGCCGGACTCATCGGACTCACCATGGCGATCGCGCGCGAAGTCGGCTCGCGCAATATTACCTGTAACGCCATCGCTCCTGGCTTCATCGAAACCGCCATGACTGCGGCCCTCAGCGACGAATTCAAGCAGACCGCCATCAAACAGATCCCACTGGGCCGCGTGGGAACACCTGACGACGTCGCGAGCGCGGTAGGATTTCTAGCATCGGATGACGCTTCCTACATCACCGGTCACGTGCTTAGCGTGAACGGCGGCATGCTGATGGGGTAGGAATTCGGAAGCAGCAGAAAGATACAGGGAGTATGAGCTCCGAGCCTCACAATTCTTCGTCTCTGTCGTCGGCGGCTAAAGGCTTTGATCTTGCCCAAGCCGAATCTGCCGCCCAGATCGCACAAGTCCGCGAACTATTTCTCGAGTATGCAAAATCGCTTGGGTTCAGCCTCTGCTTCCAGAATTTCGATCGAGAACTTGCCAGCCTTCCGGGTGACTATGCTCCTCCAGACGGGCGGCTGCTTTTGGCCGAGTATGAAGGTGAAATCGTGGGGTGTGTCGCGTTGCACAAACTCGAGCCAGACATCTGCGAGATGAAGCGCCTTTATCTGCGCCCGCAGTTCCGCGGCAAGGGCCTGGGCCGGGTTATCGCAGACCGCATCGTCGCCGAAGCCCGCCAGATCGGCTACCGGCGCATGCGTCTCGACACGGTTGAGCCGGTCATGGGAGATGCGGTCGCGATGTACCGCAGAATTGGATTCCGCGAGATTGCGCCCTATTGCGCGAATCCGATTGCAGGCGCGCTGTACATGGAGCTGGAACTCTAATCTCCACATTTCGATCAGAATATCCGCATGGGAAAGGACCTGTCATGAAAGCAAGCGTTGGATTATTACTCATATTTGTTCTTGTCCTCACCGCCTCGGCTCTTGCCGTTGATGGGAAATCTGTTTCCTACAAGAGCGGCGACGAAACCGTGCAAGGCATCCTCTACACTCCGGCGGGCAAAGGCCGGTTCCCTGCACTGGTGGTGATTCACGAGTGGTGGGGCTTGAACGATTGGGTGAAAGAGCAGGCATCGAAGCTGGCGGACCAGGGCTATGTCGCACTCGCCGTCGATCTCTATCGCGGCAAGGTCGCCAAGACGCCGGACGAGGCCCACGAGATTATGCGAGGGGTCCCGGAAGACCGCGCCAAGCGCGACTTGCACGCCGCCGTGGAATTTCTGAAATCGCAGTCCAACGTACAGAAGGAGCGCATCGGATCGATCGGATGGTGCATGGGCGGAGGCTACTCGCTCGATGTCGCGCTGCAAGAACCGGACCTCGCCGCCGCTGTTATTAACTACGGCCATCTCGCCACGGACGAGGCAGCCCTCAAAAAAATCAACGCTCCCATCCTCGGCCTGTTCGGCGCGCAGGATCGTGGCATTACTCCTGACGATGTTCACAAGTTCGAAGCGGCCATGAAACAGCTCGGCAAGAAGATCGACGTCCACATCTTTAGCGACGCCGGCCACGCTTTCGAAAATCCAAACAATAAAGAAGGATACCGCCCTGAGGACGCAGCTGAAGCCTGGGACCGCACCGTCGAGTTCTTACAGGTCACATTAAAAAAACAGGTGGTATATTGAGCCTTTTTGAAGAGGCCGGGTTCAGCACGGTTTTGCTTCGAATAATTACTTTTACGCCGTATAAGTAACCATTGCGGTTAACGAACTGCAGTTCGATCCCATTCATTTGTCGTATGGCACGAAGGTACATCGCATGGCACAAATTTCCTACTTGCCAGAAGATGCCGATGTGGTTACTATGACCCATCCTGAAATGCTTCCTACCATAAACATCGGCGAGACCATTCGTAACTACCGGCTACAAAAAGGCATGTCGCAGGGGGACATTGAAAAGCGCACCGGCCTGCTGCGCTGCTACCTGTCACGCGTGGAAAATGGTCACACCATTCCTTCGCTCGACACGCTGTCGAAGATCGCCGGCGCCATGGAACTTCCGTTGTCGCAGTTCTTTGCCGAATCCGGCCATAGCAACGGTTCCAAAGGCCTGCCGCAACTCTCCGACGACGAAGTCCGCTTCCTGAGCCAGATCCGCCGCTACTCCACCAGCCTGAACGACAGCGACCGCAAGCTGGTTCTTGCGATGGTGAAGAAGATGGCTTCGAATTCGAAGTGAGGAAGCTTCTGGCTTCTAGCCAAACCACTTCCAACCTAGGGTTTCGTTCTCCTGCTAAACTCAGGTCCGTTCGAGTTGCGGGGCCCTTGTCCCTTACCCGCTGGTTCGAGAGCTAAAAGCTAGCAGCTAGCAGCTGTCTCCCCTTACTTTCGTACCATGCCCTTCGGTGACCCACCGGTACCTCGCCTCCGCCGGTTCTCCTCATTACACTGTGCATGGAGATACCTGTGACCACCGACGAGGAACTGAATGTTCTCGACTCGCAACTGCGGCGCTTAAAGATCGAGTACGAGATATT
>QIAK01000114.1:0-4014 GCA_003225515.1 Acidobacteriota bacterium
GAGAACTTTGCCCTCGGCGCGGAAATATATGGCGGCCTGGGAGAGCGCTACAGCTTCGGCTTGGCCGACACGTCCCACTATCTCGGCCCGGTCCTCACCTGGAACATTCCCCGCGGCCCCACTCTCCGCCTCTCGCCAAATTTCGGACTCAACGGCAACAGCAATGGATTTCTATTCCGGTTCATGCTTTCGTATGAAATCGAACAAGTCTTCTCTAAAATCAGGGGTCAACATTGAGGCAGGCGATCATGAGAACGCGCCACTTTGCACCCGCATTGCTGATTCTTGCCTTGACAGGAATTCTCTTCGCCGAACCCGGTGACGGCGAATGGCTGCATAAGGTCCCACCTAAGGACCGCGCCCGTCCCAACCCATTCGCCAGCGATCCCGATGCTCCTGTGGCAGGCGCCAAGATTTTCGCGGACCATTGTGCCGCCTGCCATGGCGAAGACGCCGCGGGCAAAACTCAAGGCAAGCACATTCGCCCCAACCTGCACGCCGATCGCGTGAAACAAGCCACGCCCGGTGAACTCTTCTGGCTTCTGACCAACGGCAGCCTGAAAAACGGCATGCCACCCTGGAGTCGGCTCCCCGAAGCCCAACGCTGGCAACTCATTACCTACCTGAAATCATTGCCATAGCTCAGGTTGGCAGCCTTGCAGGAGACCCCACCGGGCAGCGCCTTTTGCGACCTTCCAGGCTCCCCAAGCATCCAATTGGGGTGCTACGATAGATAGTTGTCCCCTTGCAGGGGAAGCACTTATAAAGATCGCCAAGCCCGGCTACGCCGCTCGATGGAGCGTCCGCCGACAACGCGACGTTTAGAACGAGGAGAAAGAAAATGGCAGGAAACGGAATCGTCGAAGTCACCGATGCAAACTTCGACCAGGATGTTTTGAAATCGGACAAGCCCGTACTAGTGGACTTCTGGGCAACCTGGTGCGGCCCCTGCCGCGCTATCGCCCCCATCGTGGAAGAACTGGCAACCGAATTTCAGGGAAAAGTAAAAATCGGCAAGATGGACGTTGACTCCAACAGTTCCACACCCATGCGCTACAAAGTCACCGGCATCCCAACCCTGCTGGTTTTTAAGGGCGGACAGGTCGTCGAACAGCTCGTCGGCTACAAGCCTAAGGATGCAATCGCCCAGGCTTTGAACAAGCACATCGGCTGATCATCTCTGGATCGATCTCCAAATACAAACGCCCGGTCTTCTAGCCGGGCGTTTTTGTCTTCAGGCGGCCTTAGGTTCTGCGTCTCTAGCACCAATCTGGATTACAATGCCTGCGCATGGTCCTGTCTCGAATTACCTTCAAGAGAACAGAACAGAACTGCTAATACTTCCGCAGCACCCCAATCACCCGCCCCTGCACTTCCACCGAGGCCGCCGGCACAATGATCGGCTTCATGGTTACATTCGAAGGCTGCAGCCGGATGTTATCGCCTTCCCGGTAAAAGCGCTTCAGCGTTGCATCGCTGGTATCCACTAGCGCCACCACAATGTCTCCGTTATGAGCTGTGCGAGCTTTTTCCACCAGCACATAATCGCCGTCGAGAATGGCCTCATCCTGCATCGAGTCGCCCCGCACCTCGAGCACGAACACTTCTTTCGAGCGCACGAAGTCCGCCAGCGAGATTGTCTCGTTGTTCTGCACTGCCTCGATCGGCTGGCCCGCCGCGATCCGTCCAACCAGCGGCAGCACCACCGCCGTGTTTACGCTCATCGCCTGCTTCAGGCGCCCTTTGGGGGGCAGCAGATCAATCGAGCGGCTGCGGTTGTAATCGCGCGTCAGCAATCCCTTCTTTTCGAGATTCGTGACGTGCTTGTGCACGGTGGCGAGAGAAGTCAGTTCCAATCCTTTACCAATTTCCTCAAAAGACGGAGAGTACTGATGCTCCGCTACGAATCGCGAAATGAAGTCATAGACTTCTCGCTGTCTGCGTGTGATGGCCATGCCGCTATTATTGGCGAACAGAAGGCGAAAAGCAAGCAATCTGATGTTGCTCGTGTGGGAACGGGTGCTCCCGACCGTTCCGGTCGCGCACGTGTACTTGGCCGATTGTCTTTTCTTCCTTGAAACTTTTCTCGTCCTCCCAACTCCAATCTGGCAGCCCAGATATTTAAGTTCGGATTGAACAAGGGGGAATGAAAATGAAGTCATCTCTGCGCTTTGCTCTGGTTCTAATCGCTTCACTCTTAGGCGTGACTGCCTGCAATGCAAAAGCAAGTCCGACCGGCGCAGTACCTGCGCCCGCAAAGGACGCTCCCCGCGCAACTACCTCTAGCCAGCAAACCGCAGTCATTTCCGGAGGATGCTTCTGGGGCGTGCAAGCCGTCTTCCAACATGTAAAGGGCGTCATTAGCGCCACATCCGGCTACTCCGGAGGTTCGGCCAAAACGGCCGAATACGAAATCGTCAGCACAGGAGAGACCGGACATGCGGAATCCGTGCAGATCGTCTACGATCCTTCGCAGATCACCTACGGCGAACTGCTGCGCGTATTCTTCTCGGTTGCGCATGATCCGACGCAACTGAATCGTCAAGGGCCGGACGAGGGCACGCAATATCGCTCGTCAATTTTCTACAGCAATGACGAGCAGAAGCGCGTCGCGGAAGCCTACATCGCTCAGCTCGACAAGGCGGGAATATTCCCGCGCCCAATCGTTACAAAAGTTGTGCCGCTGCAGGCCTTCTATCCCGCAGAGGCTTACCATCAAAACTACGCCACGCTTCATCCCAACCAGCCCTACATCATGTTCAACGACGCGCCGAAGGTTGTACATCTTCGTCAGGAATTCCCGGACCTCTACACAGGAAAATAAAAGTAGACGACAGGAGACGACAATGTTCGATTCTGATCTTGATCGCGGAGAAAAGAACGATGAGGGAACAGGCGCAAGCGGCCGTCCGGCTAGCTCCGCCCCGAACCCTCAGCGGAGAATGTTTCTCGCGGCCTCCGCTGCCACTCTCGCGGGCCTCGCCTTCTGGCAATGGAAAAAGCCCTCAGTGCTGCACACGGTCTCAGCCGCCACGCAGTCCAAAGAAGTGACAGTCGTGCTTTTCTCCGACTCCGGTCAGCCATTGAAGAAAGCTCTTATTCCCAAGGTTGTGAAGAGCGAAGACGAGTGGCGCAAACAACTTTCCGCTAACGCATTCGATATCACCCGCCAGGCCGACACCGAAATGGCCTTCTCCGGCAAATACTGGAACATGCACGAGAAGGGAATTTATCGCTGCATCTGTTGCGATAACGCGTTGTTCGATTCGGTCACCAAGTTCGAATCCGGCACGGGATGGCCCAGCTTCTGGGCACCCATCGCCGCGGAGAACGTCACCGAGATTCGCGATAGCGCGTACGGCATGCTTCGCACTGCAATCGCCTGCACGGAATGCGACGCCCATCTCGGCCATGTGTTCGACGACGGACCCGAACCCACCCATCTGCGTTACTGCATGAACTCCGCGTCGCTGCGGTTCGTGAAGCAGACCTAGCATCGCGAACGAACTTGTCTGGCGAGTTATTCTGCCTTCGAAATTCTTGCGATTAATTTTGTTCTTCTGATTCGACGCGGATTAATTTCGAAAACATTTCATTTTTCCTCTTGCACAAAACTAAAAGTTATGGCATCTTCAAACATCCTCTAACGAAAGGACGCCCAAATTTGTCAGAAATTACGCACAAACCGCTGAGTGGGCTGCTTCGGCTGGTAACTAGCCGAGTCAGTTTTAGGGCGTCGTCCGATTGCGCTAATCATCGGCGCTCTTTAACACAAAGCTAAGAAAATAAAATGCTCTGGGTGGCGTAGGCTGCGGCTCGTTCGCTGACGTCGATACGTCCGCGGTCGCTTTTTCCCCGAGCACGTATTCTCGCACGCCTGCATGTGCTGCAAGCGGCAGATGCCAAAGTGTGCGCGATCGCCCCATGCACAATCGTGTGGGATGACTCCGGTCAGTGGTGAAGGGTTACGGATACTTCTCTTGGCAGAACAGTCCTGGGTTTCCCAGGCTGTGA
>QIAK01000114.1:4032-7408 GCA_003225515.1 Acidobacteriota bacterium
GAAAGCCCGCTCCGTCGCCGAACGTTCCCTGACCATGTATGACGTTGTAAATGCGCGGGCGGAAAATGTTGCGCAACCAGTTCAGTCAGTGGTGAAGTTCACGGCAACTTCGTGGCGTGCCTGCTTCTAGGCCGGGGTTCGAGCCCTCAACCGTGATCCCAGTTCCCTGGCTGTTGTCCGTCAACTGGCGCAGGCGACATCGCCTGCGCCCTCAACCGGGGCCAAAACCCTTAGATCGGAGAACGAAAGTGGATATCTTGGAGCGTGCCTTCACAAAGATGGGCGCACGAGTGAAATTCGAAGGCGCCAAACCGCGCTTGATGGGAGGACAGTGGGTCCGGCCGGATCTCGCGCTCGATGTCCGCACCGACACCAGAGGCGAATACTTCCTGATTGCCATCGATCGTGAGGCCGTGGAAGAGCTGATCGTTCTCGACGTGCAGCCTGCAGATCGGCATCTCGTCCTGATGAGTAGGGAAAGGGGAGAGAAGCATCGCTTTCTGCTTGGTCATGACGAGCGTCACTGGTTTGTGGCCGCTATTCCGGAGGCAACGCCCGTGAGCCGCGTGCGCGATGCAAAGCGGGCCTTGAGGCCGGAAGCCGTCGTTGCTGGTGAGCGTCGGGTGCGTTCGGGGGAACGGGATCGGAGACGCAACGCCGCTCGCGTCCGTCAGGGTGAATGGTTTTTCGTTCCTGCCTCGAATGTGGCGATGAGTCCGCTCTTGGTTTTGCGGAACGAACCATTAGTGCGCAGCCGCGGCGGTAAACCGCACATATGTGAGCAACTCTATCGCTTCGGTGGGGAGACGGTATACGTCAGTCCTGGCGCTCCGAACGGCGTGACAGATGACGAATATCGCGCCTTGTCCGACGGTGAGCGAAGCCGTTGGAGCTGGCGGGTGATGCGTAGGAATCCGAGGGTCTACGTTCGCGGACGCGTTCGCCATCCGGATCACGCGACAGTCATTCTGGACGGATGGCATGAGGTCTTCAGCAACACCGAACATCTCGCGCATGCCATGCGCAACGTTGTATTCCTCGACTAGCAGTAGAAGGTTTCGCCGGTGGTGAAAGACAAGAGATACTTCGCCAGACCACACGACGTACAGGGTCGCGAGCCCTGTCGAGGTGCTGATCTGCGGGAATACCGGGATCCGCGAGGGTCTAGGGGCGTTGTTCCGAAGCTCAGGGTTGTCGCAGCGATCTGCATCGAGTCGGCTCTCTTTCGCTCGTTCCCCGGCGAGAGTGTGAAACATGAGTTCGGCCGGTGGTGAAGACGAGGGTTACTTCGCCTGTCACGCGGGAAATGCAGGTTCGAATCCTGGCGCGGAGATTCTTTCCGCGTAGCTGAAAACGGTAAAGCGCCTCAACGTACCTCGGTCGCTGATTCCCGGCTGATTAACTAGCAGTTTAGAACTCCGGCTGAAACGCCGGTTAGAAAGCACGTATGAGCATCATCATTCGAAACGGAAGGCCTCAGGTAACCGAGTCGCTATGCAACTCCTGCTACTGGGCGCATATTCAACGCGGCTTTGCGGAGAGTGAAGAGACGATTCTGTGCGCGTTTCTCCGTCCCGCGCGGCTGGTTCCGTTCAAAGTGAGCCACTGCACCGACTACAACGACAAGCGGGTTCCAAGCAAGTCGGATATGGAAGAGATTGCCTGGATCATCCGCACCAAAGATGTGAACCGCCAAGTTGGGTTTACAAAAAAGGAAAGCGCCCACGAAACCGAAAAGGAAGACGAGGTCGAAATCGTTCAATCCGAATAGTGCAGAAGGAACAGGAAGAATCGGTGCCTGCGTTGCAGTAACAACGGCGTTGCGATTTCGCCGGTGGCGAAGACGGGAGTTACTTCTTAAGCCGACGGTTGCAGGTTCAAATCCTGCCATGGCGCAAGCCATTTAGCTCAATGGTAGAGCAGCGGAAAAATACCCTCGTCGCATATTCCCCGGCGATTTGTTTTTGAACAGGTAATAAAGTTTTCTGGTTTGGTTCAGAACGGAAAGAAGTAGCTAGAAGCTAGAAGCTACGGCAAGTGCACGCACATCGATGGCTGGAGCGAGTCGGTCATCGAGTAAATCCGCACGCTGGAGCGGAGGATGTTGGGATGAACTGTTGGGGATGCGGTGAAGGCCGCGTCTCCACTTTTCCATTTCCTTATATTTCCACTTCTATGGAGCGCCAAGGCGCACCTACCGCTACTCGGAGCCTCGACGATGCCTGCGCAACTGGACGTCGATACCTACCATCGGTCCATAAACATTAATCCCGTAATTCGAATATAGCGGTTCGGATAGATTGTTGTTCGATATGTGCATCCAGTTCAGGCCCGCAGATATCGCGTAACGAGGACTGAAGTTGTAGCGCACTCCGCTGCCCAGGTTGCAGGTAAAAGTAAAATTCTGTCCTTGCGCAAAATAAACGCCGAGCGGACCTTTTGCGTCGATATTGCCGAGGCCGAGGCGCAGATCGACGTAGGGCGCAGCCCTCCAGTGACGCGGCACAAAATTCCGTCGAAGGCCCATATCGTAAGAGAAATATCGTGTCTCCGCTCCCTTCGGAATCGCGGTAAAGGACCCGCTGACCGTGAGATCCCAATTGCCGCGGAGAATCCATGGGCTTCCTATGTCATCGAGATGCCACCGGAGAGATGCGACAATCGGTACCAGCGTATATCGAAGCGGATAAAGGTCATACGAATCGCCCTCGAACACGTCGAAAGGGAAAGGAATATTTATGGGAAGCCATCCCGCGTCCAGCGAGAATTCCAACTTGTTTCTGTAATAAATTTCCTCGGTGAAATCGTCAGGCGGGGAAATCTTTGATACTTTCTGCGATGGTTGCACACTTGAACCGGCCCCGCCATCGTCGTTCAGGGAATCGGGTGCACAATTTGCTTTTGGAGAAACAACGGCATCGCCGCCGAGAATGCACGCGTTGGAGCCAGCCGCATAGCTCGATTCGGAACTAAGATTACCGCGCTTGTAGCCGCTCTGTTGCGCGCTTGCCATCGGAACCAGAATTGCGAGGACGGCAAACAGCAGGGCTGAAAAGTGGACGATCTCCCGGGATTCCCTGTTTACAACCAAAATGTCAGCGCGAGCCATCACTGTGAATTCCCCGAGGCAGTGACCATGATGGTCGTGCTTCCCGCTATCGGAGTCGCGTCATAGTCGGACACCGTTATTGTTTGATCGCCAGGGGTCGGCAAAACGAAATCTGTAAAGGTGTGAGAGCCGGCATCGGCAGCGGTAAATTGATAAAGAGTTGGAAGGTGGGCGGCCTGGTCGCTAGTAGTGAAATGGATGGGGCCGTCGATTATCGTGTCCCGTTTTCCCTGATACATTGCGGTGACCGTGACACTAAAAGGTGAA
>QIAK01000637.1:0-950 GCA_003225515.1 Acidobacteriota bacterium
GACTCGCTCTCGATTCGGACCAAGTACCCTCATCGTGACCAGAACTGGAATTCGGGGTCGCACAATAATCCTGCCAGTGTCGAATACACGCTGACCGTGCCTCGCACGGCCAGGCTGGATGAAATCAAGCTGATCAACGGCTCCCTGGATATCACCGGGGTAAGTGGCGAAGTGCGCGCTTCGTGCATCAACGGGCGGTTGGAGGCAAAGAATCTGGCGGGTCACGCGCGTCTGTCGACGATTAATGGGCGGCTCGACGCGCGCTTTGACCAGCTTGCCGGGCAATCGATCGACTTGAATTCGGTGAATGGATCGCTCGATCTGACGATGCCCTCCGACTCGAATGCGGAAGTTGAAGCCAGCGCCGTTTCCGGCGATATCAATAATGATTTCGGACTGCATGTGAATCATCATCGCTTCGTCGGCCACCATCTTCGCGGAGAGTTGGGAAGCGGCGGGCCACACGTCAGGTTAAGCAACGTGAATGGCAGGATTGAGATTCACCACGCGCAGGATGGACGCGCCGTCAGCCCTGTGAAGGACTTGAATCATCGCGACAAGGATGACGATGACGATAGTGAGCTCTAGCGGTATTGCGCCTGCGCCTATATCGCCCTCAATAGATTGTGTATCCGGGAGCGGGAGTGCGTAGATCGGGCTTCGAGGCCGTCAGCAACAACGCGCCTTCACGCTTGAAAGCCCGCAGATCATCCAGACTATGGAATGACTTCGTTTGATAGTCATCGGGTGTGGGCGTGTCATCGGGGATGCGAACAGCCTGCACCTGTTCGAACGCATGCTTCTTGAGCAGGTCAGTATATTCCGCCGCCGATCGAACGTGTACCGGAACTTTCAGCTTGTCGACCCATTGCAACGAATACTGGTTATCTTTGTAGAGATTGATAAGGATAAAAAGCCTGCCTCGCGGCGCCATCACGCGGAATAGCTCC
>QIAK01000637.1:968-1541 GCA_003225515.1 Acidobacteriota bacterium
AGAAAGATTCCACGGACAGAACTTTGTCGAAAAAGTTTTCTTCCCACGGAATCTGCTGCGCCGATCCCCAAACATAAAGAATATTGTCGAATTCTTTCGAGGCTTCGCGGGCCTGGCGCACCATTTCGTCGGAAACATCAATACCCACGACTTGGCCGAAACCTTCGGGGCCTTCGCCTACCAACCGCGCGAGCAGGCGCGTAGCCCATCCGGAACCGCAGCCGAGGTCGAGCACACGCTCGCCCGGGCGCAGATCCATAAGCCGAAGCGTCTTCTCTGTGATATCGCGATGGTGCTGCTCCATCTTCGCGCCTTCCCCGGCGGCAGCCCAGCGGTTGAATTCGTGCTGCAGTTTTTCATCCGGAGTCTGTGGTTTGTCGGGCATAAGTTTCTTGTAGCGGCGGTCGTCTGGCCGGCCTTCGCGAAGGTTTCGCAACATCGCAGGCGGCAAGACGCAGCCATTACCACTATGCTACAGTTTTCTTCTTCATGGCAACGCGTCCTCAAAATCCAGATCCAGAGTCAGAACCCGGCTCATTGTATTGTCCGAATTGTGCGGAAGAGGTGACTGAT
>QIAK01000637.1:1563-2377 GCA_003225515.1 Acidobacteriota bacterium
CTGGAATCTTCCGACGAGCTCGGAATCGGATAATGGAACCCCTTCCAGTCCTTCCATCAGATCAGGCCTCGCGGTCGACCTCACCTGCGTCAGAGTCAAAACCTTCGCTGGTTCGAGGACTCGGGCTGCTCGACTCGGTCCTGCTGCTGGTCAGCGGAATCATCGGATCTTCCATTTTTCTGACCGCGAAAGACATTGCGGGGCCGCTGCCGCAACCTGTGCTGTTTCTGTTGGTATGGATTTTAGGAGCGCTGATTTCGCTGTGCGCCTGCTTCGCCTTCGCGGAGTTAGGCTCAATGTTTCCCGACTCTGGTGGACAGTACATCTATCTGCGCGAAGCTTACGGGGATCTGATCGCCTTTCTCTATGGCTGGATGTTGTTCAGTGTCGCCAATGGAGGAACGATCGCCGCTCTCTCGGTAGCGTCGGCAGCCTATGTGGGACAAGTCTTTCCTGTTGTATCGGAAGCTCACGTGGTGGTCGCATTTGCCGGCATCGTATTAACGCGCGCGCATCTGATGGGACTCCTGCTGATTGTCGTTCTAACCTACGTGAACGTTGTGGGACTGCGCTGGGGCACGCTGCTGCAAAACGTTTCCACCTGGACAAAGTTCATCGCCATGGCGGCATTCGTTGTGTTGGGGTTCGCGATAGGAAAAGGGCACTGGTCGAATTTTCATTCGCAGGGCGTGGGACTGAGCATGGGACTCGGTCCGACACAATTGATCTCCGCGCTCGGGATTGGATTGATCGCCGTCTTTTTTGCATATGACGGATGGGTGTACATCACGTGGGTGGCTGGCGAAGTGAAGGA
>QIAK01000115.1:0-4352 GCA_003225515.1 Acidobacteriota bacterium
ACGCTTCGTCATCGTTTGCCGCGTTGTTTACGCGTGTATCCACGGGATAGCATCGCATCAGGCGTGCATCGTAGGGTTTCAGCAATTCTGAAATGACACTCACATTCGTGAACTCAGGATCGACCCACAGGTTGTAGCTGTCTGGGTGCACGATGACCGGCATCCGGTCATGGACGGCTGCAGTCACGCAGTTTGGAACCGTAGTCAGAATCGTGCACGTTTTTACCCAATTCCCACCAGCGTCCTTCCAGCCATCCCATAATCCGGCGAAAGCGAAGAGAGCTCCATTGCACACTTCAAAGCAGTATGGCTGCTTCACTTTTCCAGACTTCTTCCATTCGTAGAAACCATCTGCCGGGATCAGGCACCTGCGGAGTTTCAGAGGATCGCGGAATGCGGACTTGGTGCCAGCGGTCTCAGACTTTGCGTTGATTGTACCCGCGGCAATGGAAGGCTCCTTTGCCCAGTGCGGAATGAGGCCCCACTTCAGGAGCGAAAGCTGCCGGAACTCCTCTTTCGGATGCTGTCGGATTACCGGAACTAACTGCGTGGGAGCTATGTTGTACCGAGGATTCCAGTCGTCCTCCCACGGAGCGGTGTCGAACTGTTCCTCAATGATCTGCTTTCTCCGCGACAATCGGTAGCGACCGCACATGAAAAAACATTATTGCAAAAGCGTCTGAGTTTCGTGAGGCCTGAGGAAAAAGGGTCGGAAGTCGTGACTGAGGCCAGGAAGCTACTGGAAAAATTGTGCAGCAGTTGTGCAGCAGGTCGCGGTGAACTGATCTGTAAGCTTTTGAAAAGAATGGAGCCGACGAGCGGACTTGAACCGCTGACCTGCCGATTACGAATCGGCTGCTCTACCAACTGAGCTACGTCGGCCTGTCATCGATTCTAAATGGGAGGCTGAAAAGCGTAAAGCAGATGCAGCACAAGAACGTTCAAAGTCCTCAAGAGTTTGATTACCCCAAGAACTCACGTTCGAAAGAACTCACGCCGAAAAGAACCAACGCTCGAAGGACCCACGGCGAAACCCGCCGCCTACGCCGCTCTCGCCTCCACCAGCGCTTCGTATTCATGCTCTGACTCGGAGGGCAGGAGTACCCACATGGTGTAGATGCCGAGCGCTGTTCCGAATGGAATGTTGGTGAACAATGACACGAAGGCGAGGACAAGAACGATCACCCGTGCCCATTGTTCATGCTGCATCAAGCCCCATCCGGCGATGAATCCGCAAATGGCCTTGGCCACCAGCAGAATCGCGATCGTGCTCAACAGCGGTGTCAGAAACGCGGGCGGACCGCCACCCTCTCCTCCCCGGTTGCGCAGATGAACCAGCAAGGTGTTGGCGATAACGTAGAGAATCACGCCGCCGATGGTATTGAATGCCGAAAACGCCAGCCAGAACAGGCTGAGCAGGCGCACATGTTCCTGCACGCGACCAGGGCGCGGCTGCGCCAGCGATATCGGGCCGACGATCGCCTTGCCACATTTACTGCAAAACGCCTGGCCCGGTTGCACCGGTGTGCCACATCCATCGCAGAACATGAATTCCTCCTCGAACGCCTGCCCGCCTTCGCCACAAAATACTTACAACAGTTGATACGCAGAAAATCCAGAATCAGTTCCCCTCGGATTGCTTTCAGGAACTATCGTTCGCGGGAAAAAAGAAATCTAAAACGAAGAGGCCGCCCGGCAACAGGGCAGCCTCTTCTTTTCAAGGGAGAATAGTTCCAACGGAGCTTTGAAAATCCGTCAAAACTTTCTGCCGAAATCTTATGAGTCCAAAAACAGGAGTGTCAAGGGATTTTTATGAAATAAATGTCTTTGTTTTCAGCAGTTTACGTAATCAGGCAACATGGCCCGTGACTGTGCCAAATTGAGACAAAAACCGTCTGGAGAGGTCCTAAGCCGATCTATCTAAAGCTACTTACCTTGGCCTGGAGGGCGTTCAGGCAGGCTTTTATAGCGACGGACGGCCTCGCTCGGGGCCACCTTCGGAAGCTCCTTTGACCACAGCTTCCGTCAACCGGAGTGAGATGAATTCCATCTCTTCTGGACGATCAAATACCTTTTCCGGATACCAGCGCTTCATCAAAATGCGAATTCCGCCAAACGCCACGCCGGCCACCACTGCAAGCCCGCCGAGGACTCCGCAGAGAATCACGATGTTGAGAATCAACAGGTAGAGGTCGCGCGCTTGCGCATTATCCGTCGCCTGATTCCATGTGACGCTCGCTTCCCAATTCACCATTCCCAGCAAAGATTTCGCATCGCTGTCGGAAACCGCGCCAGTAGCGATTGCAATGATCGGCCCCGTGCGCTTGTCGAAGAATGAACCGGAGTTTTCGACGATCGACACGCCGGATTGCGGTTGCGCCATCTGGTGCGCGGCATCAATGCGGCGCAAATGTTCGGCGGCAAGTTGCGGCGTCGGATACGAGATCAACATCAACGTCGCTTCTCCGCTCGACGTGTTGTATCGGGCCATGCTCACTTCTGTACTGGCACTGAAGTCGACCAGGTCCGCATTAACCGGCGGCGTCTCTGCACTCAGGGCTCTAGGACCCATCATATATTTTTGCGTGTTCGGCACATAGCCGCGGTGCGGCATGAATTCGATAAACGTGGGCAGCTTGCCGGAGTTCCCAATCGGCTGCGGCAACGCTCCAGCCAACTCTCGCAACTGCGCTCCCGACATTGCGGACAAGTCACTGAACTGGGCGTCTACCAATACATATCCCCGATAGAAGAGCATACGTCGTCCCGCAGAAGCTCCCTGATCGCCAATCTCGGCTCTCGCCATCTCCGGCTGCAGGTAAAACGTGTAAGCGCCAAACGCACCGGAAGCATCTGCAAAGCGCGCGGCACGAACCTTCAACGTGCGCCCGTCGTCCCGGCTATAAGTTGCCGAAGCCAGGTCGGTGAACCCGTACTCTTTAAGAACAGCGGCATTGGTGGGATCGGCAGCAGCCGGATCCGCGCTGGTATGTACCGAGCCCTGCATCTGCCATCCCCCAAAACTCTGCGGGAGCAGCGCCAGCGCCGGCTCAGAACGTACTGCTGCCTTTTGGGCTGTGGGCGGATTTGCCGCTCCTGCTATGCCACCCAACAGGCATCCGCAATAAATCGCAATCGCAATGGAACGGAAAAAACGCATGAATAGACCTGGGCTGCAAGACTCCTGCTAGTAATTAGACCACAGAGACGGCTGAAAAGTTTCGAGAGCAACGTAAACACCGGATTCGGCAGCACATAATTCATTTCCCCCGGGATGGTTACCATCGTGCGTTACTCCTACACATCGGAGCCATTCACAGTTATCGAAAGTACGGGCAAACTGTATGTGGGTGACGGAATGTCAGTTAGTAGTGGGGACAAGAATCAGCGCCGCGGGGGTCGCACGAAAGCGGTGCTTCCCGTCCGTGTGAAGGGGAAAAACAGCGCGGGCAAGCCCTTTGATGAACTGGTTCATACGCTTGACGTCACACCCGACGGTGCACGGTTGGGTTCGGTCCGCAGCGAACTGAATCTGCTCGACGAAGTCACAGTTTTCTATCGTCAGCGAAAACTGCAGTTTCGCGTGGTCTGGATCAAGAAGATGAGCGGGACTTCTGAGTTTCAGGTCGGACTGAAAGCCACCGGCCAGGACAAAGAAGCTTGGGGATTAGATTTTCCGGGGTACAAGCGCCAAGCTGCGTCAGGCTCCGCGGCTGCGCACGCCTCAGGGATTGCATAACAGAAAGGTAGAGATCTATGGGAAACTCAATTCAGAAGTCTTGGGCAACGAAGCTTTGGTCGAATGAAGAAGGTCAGGACATCGCGGAATACTCGGTCATGCTCGCCGTGATTCTCGTGATTGTCGTGGGCACCGTCCGCCTGATCGGCTCCAACGCAGGACACATCTTCTCGCAGGTCGGCAGCGCGATTCAGTAAGGCGGGACTCTCGTTCGCAGTTTTCTTTAATTTTTACTCTTATTGGCCAGCGGCTTTGTCGAGCTTGCTGGCCATTTTTACGCCGCTCAATCCATCCACATACTTCGCAATTCCGCGATATAGCGACTCAGCGATACGCTGCCGATACTCACTGGTCTCCAGGCGGTGCTCGTCAGCGGGGTTGCTGACAAACGAAATCTCCGCCAGGATCGAGGGCATATTGGCCCCGATCAGCACTATGAAAGGAGCCTTTTTGACTCCACGGTTGCGAATGGCGGGGCTCCTGGCGGCCAGGCCACTGTGCAACGACTCTTGCACATCTCCCGCAAATTCGCGGGATTCTTCGATCTTCTCTTTGAGCGCGATCTTCTTCACCAGATCCTGCAACTCATAAATGGATTTCTCCGAAACCGCGT
>QIAK01000115.1:4415-9596 GCA_003225515.1 Acidobacteriota bacterium
CAGGATCATGGCTGGAATTGGCGTGAATTGAAATGAACAGGTCGGCGCGCTGCTGGTTAGCCACGGCCGTGCGCGTCTCCAGAGGAATAAATGTGTCGTCCTTCCGGGTATAGACGACTTCTGCGCCTAGCCTCGTCTCCAGCATTTTTCCCAACCGGCGTCCAACCTCGAGCACCAGATCTTTTTCCTGCAGGCCATTGGGACCGATGGTGCCAGTATCGTGGCCGCCATGGCCTGGATCAATCACAATCCTGCCGATCTTCAGTCCCAGAGCACGAATCAGTGAGCGATCGCCGCTGGCCGTTGGCTTCGCCTCACGTGTCCCAAGGCCGCTCGCTCTTTTTGAGGCCAGCTGCGACGACTTACCTCGAACAGGAGGCGCGGCAGCCTCATCAGAATTCTCACCGGAGGGGGAATCGGAATCCTCTGAACGCGCTTTTCTGGACGATCGCCGCGCCGCCGCGTCGAGATTCGCAGCCTTCACCGGAGGAGTGGGATCGTCGTCATCCGCGTCAACCACTACCTTCTTGACAATTCCTGTCCTGGCATTCGCACCGGCCGCCCTCTGCGATTCCGGCGGCGGAACGGCCTGCGAACTCTCAGCCCTCGACACGATGTCCTGACTGTTGTGAATCTGTTCGCTGTCGCTAATTGGCTTTCCAGCCAGAGCGCGCATATCGGCCTTGACTTCAGACTTTGGAACTTTCGCTGCCAGCTTTGTGGAGGCTACGGGGGGCACTTCCACGTCGGCAGTCGCATCTGCTGGCATCGTGCCATGCCCAGACTTGTCGCGTGTGTTTTTGGAATGAAAATCCTTGCCGTGGATATCAATAATCAGCCGGTATGGATTGGGCAGCAGAAAGGCGTCGTAGTCGGAGAGATCGTCTACCTCGAGAACCACCCGGGTGCGGCCGGGTTGAAACTGCGCTACCCGAATCTTCTTCAAAAACCCGTCATCCACATCGAAGCTCTTGCCCACCAACGTCGATGCCAACTTAGTGTCGCGCAGATCGAAGAAAATGCGGTCAGGGTTCGAGATGCGCTGGGATCCGAACTTGATCTCACTCTCCAGATCAATGGCGACTCGCGTGTAATCCGGCGTAGACCAGTGCCGGATTCCTGTAACCCGCGGCATGCGACCGGAACGCGTGTCGGATGCTTCCTGACTCGAGCCGGCCTTACCGTCGGTCGTGACGTCGGACTTGGCCTCGACTTCGGCATCGGCTTCCTTGCCCGCAGAATCGTTCTGAGGCCTGCCCTTATTAGCATCTGCGGATTGTTTCCCCAGCTTTTTCCGCCCCTCGGCTTTTTTCGCGACTGCGGCCTCGCGGTCCATTTCCGACATGGCCTGCTGTGCGTCTTCCGCCAGGCGATTATGGGGATAGCGGCGTAAAAACTCTTGAAAAACGTTCCGCGCCTGGTCGGGGTCGTTTAAATCGTCTTTATAAATCTCGCCAATGGTGAACAGGGCATCGCACCGGTACTTGCTGCCGGGATACTCCTTCCGCAGAAACTTGTACTGGGCAATGGCGGAATGCAGGATCTTGTCATCATCGAAGCGGCGACCCATTTCGACCAGCGTCTCGGCTACGCCCACCGCACTGGGATCGGCCTTGGTAGAGGTAGGCGCTCCAAAGTAGACGCTTCGGTAGGCATTGATGACGCGCTGGTAGTCGCGCCGCGAGCGGTCCGCCGGAGGACGTCCATTCAGCGCCTCTCGCATACGCTCGGCTGAGGCAAAGCGGTCGCGCGCCCAGGATTCAGTGTGATGGGCCCGGGCATGGGCCGGCACTCCGGGAAGCGCTATGGCCAACAGCAGCGCTGCCCAGCGCAACGCGCGCTGGCGAAATTTTTTCTTCAAAGTCGTCGGTCCGTTACTGTCTCGATCCAACGTTGCAGTTGAACTGCCTTGCTACCTGAGAGAATTCTAATTAAAGACTACTGAAACAGATGCCGCAAACCTATTCCGTGTTGCTGATGTAAAGCACGCCCCGCGCATCTCGTTGAACGCGCACGGGATCGTGCTTCGGTCCCGACGGACTGAGCTCGAAGCCTCCGTAATAGAGATTGGTGATTCGCCGTACATAATTCTGCGTCTCGGCAAATCGGGGAATGCCCGCACTGCGTGCGACTGCTCCGGAGCCTGCGTTATAGGCGGCCAGCGTCAAATTTACGTCTCCGCCATAGTTTTCAAGAAGTTGCTTGAGATGCCGCACCCCGGCATCCACGTTCTGGTCGGGATCAAACGGATTGTTCACCTTCAACTGTTTTGCGGTCTGGGGCATTAACTGCATTAATCCCATCGCGCCCTTGCGCGAAACTGCATTGGAATTGAAGTTCGATTCCACTTTGACCACGGCCCGCACCAGGTTCGGATCCACATTGTGCCGCGCCGCCGCCATCACGATCGAAGCATCGATCTCCTCCCCTGATGCCTGATGTCCTCGAAAGTTCGCCGCGATGATCCGCGCACTCGCCGACTTGGCCGACTCATGTCCGTAGTATCGGCTGACCTCGGCCGCCGCCGATCGCGCCGCCTGCATGGAAGCGGTACCGACCGAGGGCACGGGCTTCCACCGATTCTCTTTGCTGCTCCAGTAGATCAGGGTTCGTCGCTTGGCCTCCGGAGCCGGCGCCTGATGCGTCCGCACCGGCGGTAGCCGTAATCATTTGGGAGGCGTGGGAGGTGCTGTCCGCTTCTGCGGCCCACACCGGGGGCAAGGTCAGAGAGTAGGAGGTCGCGATTGCGGCAGTGGCCGTCAGCATGAGTGCAAGTTGCAGGCGCTTTCGCATATCCGGGCGTAT
Organism: Acidobacteriota bacterium; assembly: GCA_003225515.1. Taxonomy (GTDB): domain Bacteria; phylum Acidobacteriota; class Terriglobia; order Terriglobales; family Acidobacteriaceae; genus Sulfotelmatobacter. Next base: position 7,221 of record QIAK01000115.1, read on the forward strand.
CCCTTTCACCAAACTTTGCTCGGAGAGGCGTCAGACAGACCCTGCCCTCTCCACCCACCACCCGGAACCTGACGGAGAATCCTAACCAGAGTAGGACGATTATAGGCGGGCAGGATTAGGGCAGCAATCTCTCCTAAGGGAGTAGAACCATCGGAGTAATCGAGCCAAGTAATTGAAAATATGAAGGCTTAGAGCCTCGCCCTAATTGCCGGAGGTAACCTAGACCGAGGTTACCAGTAGCGGGTAGGAAGCAGCGCCGAAGGGCAGCATCGTGAACAAACAGAAAACGGCTACAAAAAGAAATGGCACCAAGCAGTTCGGGTAAGTGTCTCAGTTCTCACGCACGGCAGCTTACACCTGAATTTCCGACACTTCCAGATCGTTATCCAAAACAGGCCATTCATATCGACAATGGAGCGCCCTCAGCCAAGAGCTCGCGTAACAATGCATCACGCTTTCTCCAACGCCGCCGCGAACGCATCCAGCGAGAGCGACCGCAGCAGATTTCGCCGCATCCCGCGTTCCACCTCGGCCAGCCGGTCGGACGCCGCGGTGATCCACTCGAAATCGGCGGCCTCGGCCAGGCGCTTCAACTCGGAGGCAATGTCGGTATTTCGAACGAACTCCGGAACGCCTGCCTCGATAGAGGCCAAGTCACGCAATAAGGAATAGAGCGTGCGAATCAACTGCTCGGTTTTCGCGCGGCCTTCCGCGCCCGGACGGTAAGACTCGGTCACCTTAAACAACTCGCTGTGCTCTCCGCCCTGCAGGGCCGATTTCAAGAGCGCCAGCGCATGCCCGCGCGCCGTGACATATGCTGCCAGATCGAAACTCCGCGCGCGTCCTACAGCCCCTTCCGACAAGCGCGCCACCAGGGCCCGCTCCGCCGCCTTCCAGTCCGGGCGTTGGACAGCGAGGTCCCGCTCAATTTCCTCGGCGGGCAGCGCGGCCAACTGAAACACCATTGACCGCGACCGGATCGTCGGGAGCAACTCTCCCGGATTCTCCGTTAGCAAAAAAATCGTAGCGAACTCCGGCGGCTCCTCCAGGACCTTGAGCAGCGAGTTCGCGGCTTCCTTCATAAAGGAAGAATTGGTGGACGGTAATAGATCGTCTCGATCACGCGCCGCACCTGATCGACCTTGATCATCATCTGCGGAGGGTCGGGCGGAATCACCAGCACGTCGGGATGCGTCTGCACAAACAGCCGCGTCTCTTTCTTGTCGGTTTCACGCAGATTCTCGCGTGTCTCGACGGCCTCGGCGAAACGCGCGTCCAGATCCTCCGCCTGGCCAATGCGCGTGCAGTTCGCGCACTTCCCGCAAAAATCTGGCAAGCCATCGGTCGTGGTCGGCGCCAGACAATTCAGCGCCTGCGCCAGCATTAAAGCCAGCGTGTACTTCCCCGCTCCGTGCCCTCCGGCCAGTACGACGGCATGCGGAAAGCGCTCGCGCGCCAGCATATCGCGCAGGCGATGAATAGTTTCCGGGTTGCCGTGAAAATCAGAAAATGGCATAGGCGTTTTCACCACAGACGCACAGAGACACGGAGAGAAACCAGAACGCTCGAATGACTAGACCGCCGAGGGTTGATTCGCTTTCAAAGAATTGAGCTTTTCTCTGCGTCTCTCTGACTCTGTGGTGAATGATCTTCGACTTTCCTACAGCTTCACTTTCCTGCGCACCACTTCCAGAATTTTCTGATGCGTCTGCCCCGGAGTGCCGCGCGCATCCACCACGGCTACACGCCCATGGTCACGTGCGGCAATCGCGAGATATCCCTCATGCACCCTAGCGAAGAACGCCCTCGTTTCGGACTCGAACCGGTTCTCGTCAGCGTGGCCGCGGCTAGCAACCTTCAACGCCCGCTTATTTCTCCGACGTGCCCGGCTCACGCTCAGACCGGCGTCCGAGTCCAACAGAATCGTCAGATCCGGCTGCAAGTTGCCACACAGCACTCGATGCAATTCCCTCACCGCATGGCTGCCCAGCCGACGCCCGCTCCCTTGATAAGCTTCCGTCGAATCCGTAAACCGGTCGCACAACACTACGCTGCCTGCCGCCAACGCGGGCTCGATCACCTCGGCAATATGCTGTGCCCGCGACGCGAACATCAGCGCCATCTCTGCCATCGGCGAAAGCCCAGCCGTTCCGGAATCGAGCAGCACCTTGCGGATCTTCTCTCCTGTCAGGGTGCCGCCGGGCTCGCGTGTCTCCACCACCTTGTGTCCCGCCGCGCGTACGACCGCCGCCAGCTTTCGCAATTGCGTACTCTTGCCCGTGCCATCGAGCCCTTCGAACGTAATAAATTTTCCGCGCTTGGACATCCTGCGGAATCATAGCAGCCATTACAACGGTTCCGCCGAGAGTGCGAGCC
>QIAK01000116.1 GCA_003225515.1 Acidobacteriota bacterium
TGCAGCAATTGAAGTAGCACCGAAGTCTTCGCCAGATTGGTGACGATGATGCGGGCTTCCGTCGCCGACACGCGTTCCAACTTGATGTGCAGGTCGGGGGACCACTCGCGCTCGAACTCTTCTCGAGCCAGCGCCAGTCCTTTGTCAGTAGCCTCGACGTAGCGCAAGGTGGCGCGCGCCAGAATGATGCTGAAGAAAGTGGTCACGATCGTGGCCATGACCGGAATATAGCTGACCAGCGTGCTGAATGGGATTCGATACGAGTTCATCAGCTGCATGTGCATGGATGCGTGCGGCTCCTGCGGACACGGTTTCCAGAACGGGTAACGATCTTGGTGAGTCTAGCGAGAGCGCGGCGGAGGCTCCAGATGCGTTTGGTGCGGGGGCGGTAACTGGCGCCGGACAGCGGCTTTAGTAACCTGACGGCACTCCGAGTTGGCAGTCCAATTGGCGGACAGAGTTGTCGGACAGGAGTGTCCCGACCCACATTTTCTACTCCAACACGCTATCGTCCAGCTTCTTCTTGCCCCAGTCGGCTGCGGCTTGCACAAACGCCAGCACGATTGGGTGAGGCTTTTTTTCTGTCGAGGAGAGTTGGGGTTGGAACAGAGTGGCCAGGAAAAATCGGTGCGTGGGTGATTCGATGGCGCGGACCTCACCTTCTGCTCCGCGTGCCACGACTGGGAAGCCCGCTTCCATGGCAGCCCACTCGAAGTCGGGATTGAGTTCGAAGTTGCAGAAGAATTCCTCGGTCGCGGTCTCCTGCTCTTTGCCGTAGAAGGACTGCAGGTACGAGCCGGGGCGAAGGCGAATTTCGGGCATGGCGCCGGAAAGCTTGGGCGCGTTGTCTTTGCGGTCAGGCACCGCGCAGGCTACGGGATAGATGACTATGTTTTTCGAACCGGAATTATTTTCGGCGCTGTCGGCATCCGCGATTTTGAGAACGTTCCGGGCAAATTCGATGAAGGCATACTGGAATCCGCCGCAGGTGCCGAGGAAGGGCCAGTCACGGCGGCGAGCGAACTCGATGCCTTTCAGCATGCCGTCGAAACTCTTGTAGGGGCTGCCGGGCGCGGCCCATAGGCCATCGAAAGTCTCGAGCTTCTTCTCGGCGGTGCTGGCAGTGAGAGATGGAGTCGGGAGCCACTCGGATTCGACGGTCATGTTCAGCATGCGGGCAGCGTGCTGCAGACAGTCATTCGTCGCGTGATGTGAGCGAAAATCGGCGTTGAAGTCGCCCAGGATTCCGATGCGAACGGGGTCACTCACGGGTTGATTGTACTAGAGGCGACAAGGAGAACCAGCAGTAGTACGGAGCTCAAATTTTACAGGGTACTGCACTAGAACAGCGTCTCGATTCTGATAAAAAAATAAACGCTGGAAAGCGCGAGGATTGCACCACCCCACATTATCAGGAAGCACTTCCAGTCGAGCGAGCGGGCGACTTCCTGCTTGGTCAGACAGGAGACGGGAAGAGTTTTGTTGCTTGCACCCTTCACCAACACCACTCGGGGATGCGGATCAAAATCCTCGGGGTGTGTCGCGGCAGAGTCGGCCTTATCGTTGGGTGCGTCCGCGTCCGTGAGAACCTGGGTACCACCGGGGGAAGTGGCTCCGGCCGTGGCCCATGTCGCAGGGCTGGGGATTCCGGCCCTGAAAAGAGCGGCAGCTATCTTTTGTTGCTGACTCATTTCGGAGCTTTTCAAGGCAGCGGGTTCGGAAGAGAGCATCACGATTTCGTGGTGAGCCTCCGATTGCACCGGTAACGATTGAGATCTCGGACCAATCGACAACGGAACGTCCACAATCAAGCGGCGGCGCTGCAGCAGGCGGAATCCATAAAAGAAAAGAGTGACGCCGGCACCGAAGCCGATCGCGCATAAAAACAGCAGCGCATTTTGCTCCGAGGCGCGATGGATTTGGGTCACAAGGATCACGCGTGCCGTCCTAAGGCGGATGGTAAACACGCCTCCCTGTGTTCAGGCTAGCGGCGCATTGGACGCAGGGCAGTAGAAAACGGTTGGCCGCGCTTACGTTGGTAATGATTTTTAGGATGGCTGTGGCAGGGATGGGAGCCTCCCCCATTTGCGGGGCGAGGTACGGATATCAGAATCCAAAAGTACTAACACCCCGGCATCGAAACCGAGACGCGTTCGGGCCCGGTCTGCGCATTAATTCTCTCCAGGATGTGGGGGTTGCGACTGCCATTGTAGAGCAGGCTTGGGGAAAGTGCTTTCGCTAGACGTAGGCCTCGTTCCTGGAGAGCGACCGTCGCGGGCAGTGCGCTAATTGAGGATGGAGAATCCCACTTCTCGCAAAGTGCGCGAGAAATGGGGCACCCAAAAATAGGAAGGTAGAGAATCCCAACCTACCCGCCCGCTTTGAGCTCCGTCAGAACCTGCTTGGCAATTTCCTTCAGTGTCTCGAAGACACCCACGCCCTGAAACGCGACTGCTTCGACGATGGCTTCGTTTTTCTTGCGGAGTTCGGTCGCCAGTAGATCGACGGGCAGGATGTTGGGCAGGTCACGCTTGTTCAACTGCAGGACATAAGGAATCTTGTTGAAATCATAGCCATGCTCTTTCAGGTTGGACATTAAGTTGTCGAGCGCCTCGGCGTTGGCGTCCATGCGCTCCTGTTGCGAGTCGGCGACGAACACGATGCCATCCACGCCGCGCAAGACGAGCTGGCGGGTGGTGTTGTAGATGACCTGGCCGGGGACGGTGTAGAGCTGGAACTTGGTCTTGAAGCCTTTAAGAACAGAGTGCGTTCGGTTTCGGTGGCCAGCGAGATCATTTTGCCCTTCTGCTGGTCCGCGGTCTTCTGATAGATCACCTGTAGATTCGTGGTCTTGCCGCCAAGTCCGGCACCGTAGTAAACGATCTTACAGTTGATTTCACGGGCTGCGAAGTTGATGAAACTCAAGGCTTTCCTCAAATACGGGCATACCCTAAGGGCTGCCGGCGCACACCAATGTCCTTATGGAGGCTCGCGGTCTTTATATCATACGGAAGGTGCCGAACGCAGGTTACTCAGGTGACCCCCGCGGCTCGATGAGTCTGCAACTGGAGAATTAACCTCTTGCGGCACAACAACTAGTGCGCCGCCGGGATCGGGTAATAGCCATCCATAGCGGCCACTTTCAGGCCCCTTTTATCAACCAGAACTTCGATGCTGCGGTAGGCGGAGGGACCAGGGTTAGCCTTCGGCGTATATCCTAAAGTGTATTGATTGCGCGCGTCGTTAGTGATCTGCGCGTAAGCGTCTTCAATGGAATTGCGGCTGAGCCGGTCAAGATCGGACTCGCCACAAGTTGCGGCCACGTATTTCGGAAGGATGTTGCTGTATCCCTGCCCGGGCAGATGAATTTTTCCGACCTGGCGGAAGCCCGGTAACGCACCACTGTCGACGACCACGGCCCTGACCTGGATGTCACGGGTCTCGAGCAGCCGCAGGACGTCTCGATAGCTGGCTTTGCTGCCCATTTCGCGGCCATCACTAATCACGAAAATTACTTTTCTGCGGGTGCGCTCGCGCTTGCTCAGGTCGAGTGCGGCACGCAGGATGGCGTCGTTCAGAACGTGTGCCTCTCTGGGCGGAGTATTAACAGGTTGGACCGGAGGTCCCCCCACGGGAATTCCACTGATCGTTGGCCCCTGCGGGCCGAGCGGTCCACCTAAGACCGGAGGGCCATTATTGCGTCCGCGAACTAATTTCATTTCGTTGAGAGCAGCCGTGAACTGCTGCGGCTTTCGGGTGAAATCCGTCACCTGGCTGACCGTGCTGCTGTAGGTGTAAAGGGCAACCTCATCATAGGGACTGAAGGCGCCTACGAGCGCGGAGTAGGTCTGATTCACCTTCTGCAGCGCCACGTCGGCCATGCCGATATCGAGAACAACTGCCGCCGAGAGTTCGAAAGGATCACTGGTGAAGTAGGTTAGAGTCTGAGTTTTGCCATTCTCGCGGACGGTGAAATCCTTGGGAAGCAGGCCGTCTACACGGCGGCCGTTCGCGTCTTTTACTGTTACTGGAATCTGTACGAAGTTGACGTTGACCCTCAGTTTGTAAAGATCTTCTTTCGGATTGAGCTGATTCTTCGGGGTGCTGCCTGGCGGCACAGTCTCAATCGGGGGCATCGGAGGCGGAGGCTGCTTCTCCTCATCGGATTGCTGCTCAGGTTGCTGTTTTTGTGGCGCATCGCCCGGAAAAGGGATTGGCTCGTTGGCCCTGCCGGGTGACGGCGGCACCGAGGCCGGGATGGAAGGCTTGGGAGCAGGAGGCGGCTGGACAGTCGAGGGCGCATCAGGGATATCCTGGCCGGTTTGGCCGGGTTGAGCTTGAGTCTGCTGCGAGGGAGTCTGGCTGCCGTTGGACTGTGCCCGCATCGTGGGCAGGGCAAAGAGCGTCGCGAGCGCCATACAGGCCACAACATTGGCCAGAAGCCCTCGGCGTATCATCCTGTCGTTTCCTGGCGCCATCCGTTTCCTCATTGCTAAATAAAGCGGCTTTCCGCCTGTAAGATGCTCAAACGACCCCGTTTGGTGCATCTAACGATTAGACTAACACTAACGACTGGGAGAAAAACCCTGGATGCCTAAGTTCCTTATTTCCAAGCGCCACGTTCTGCTCGTAACCGCGATGGCGGCATTATTTTCGGCCTCACTGAGCGTGGCCGCTCAGGCGGCGCCCCAGTCGTCTGGCCAGCAACCAGCGCCAGGCCAGCAACCTGCTTCCTCCGACCAGAACCCCGACGACTCTCAGCAGCCCACCGAGACGCTGAAGGTCAGGGTTAACGTGGTACAGCTTTTCTTCAATGTCAAAGATAAGCACGGGGCACTCATCCCGAATTTGACCAAGGACGATTTCGAAATATTTGAAGATGGCCAGAAGCAAACCATCAAATATTTCACGCCCGAGACAAACCTGCCTCTGACGCTGGGGATGATGATTGACTCCAGCGGCAGCCAAATCCGCGTGCTCGACATGGAAAAAGAAGTCGGCGGGGCATTTCTGAAACAGATTCTCACCGACAAAGATGAGGCATATGTCATTGACTTCAATGTCGACGCCAGCCTGGTGCAGGACTTTACGCGCGACGTGCATCGCCTGCAGAGTGCGTTGAACAGCGTGAGGATCAATTCTGGCGTAACCATGCCCACACTTCCTGGTGCCGGAGGAGGACCAGTTCCCACGGCGCAGTCGCCGGGAACAGTTCTGTACGACGCGGTTTATTTATCAGCCCATGACATGCTGGCCAAAGAAGTCGGCCGAAAGGCGATGATCCTGCTCACGGATGGCCAGGATGAGGGCAGCCGGCTGAAAATTAAGGATGCCATTGAGGCAGCGCAGAAGGCGGACGCGATCGTGTACGTGCTGCTGTGCGCTGATCGTGGATTTTACGGAGGCTTCGGCTACGGCGGCGAGGGAGACATGCGCAAGCTCTCCGAGCAAACCGGCGGCCGCGTCATCAACGTGGGCAACAAGTTCGACAAGCTCAAAGAAGCTTTCGATCAGATTGCAACGGAGTTACGCAGCCAGTACAACATCGGATATACGCCTACCAATCCCAAGCTCGACGGCACCTATCGAAAACTCGAGATCAAGAGCAAGCAGAATTACAAAATCCAGGCCCGGTCCGGGTACTACGCGGGACATAGCCAGGAGTGAGTTGATAGCACACCGGCACAGACAAACATCCTGATACACTCTCTTGCTGGAGGATGCCATGGCCCGATTCTCGCGGCGTTCATTTCTGCACTTATCGGCGGCTGCATCCGCGGCGGCTGCGTTCCAGGGAATATCCGAGCCAATGCTGGCAGCTGCCTCGCGGCATCGACCTCCCCATGGCGCGGATACAGTGATGATCGATTCCAATGAGAATCCGCTCGGTCCCTGTCAGGCGGCGCGCGAAGCCATGGCCGCTATCATTCCACAGGGTGGCCGTTATCTCGACAATCTCACCGACGAACTGGTCAACACTTTTGCGCAGATGGAAGGGCTGAAGCCTGAATCGATCTATTGCACGGCAGGCTCGACTCCTCCCTTAAGTCTAAGTGTGCTGGCGTTCACGTCTCCGCAGCGAAGTTATGTAACTGCAGATCCGGGATTTGAAACCGGAATGATGATGTCGGCCATTTCCGGTGCCCGGGTGGTGAAGGTTCGACTCACGAAAACCTACGCGCATGACGTGAAAGCTATGCTGGCGGCCGCTACGGATGCCGGAGTGTTCTACATTTGCAATCCGAATAACCCGACGGGAACAATGACGCCGCATTCGGATGTCGAATATCTCGTCGCCAACAAACCCAAAGGTTCGATCGTTCTGGTGGACGAAGCTTATATCCACTTGACCGGGGCTCCGTCCGCTCTCGATCTGGTCAAGGCCGGTAAGGACGTTGTTGTCCTGCGAACGTTCTCAAAAGTTTACGGAATGGCCGGTCTGCGTTGCGGGTTCGTTATTGCACGCCCTGATCTGCTCGATAAAATTGTTGCGCGCGGTGGACAGAATTTCATGCCTACGACGGCTGTGGCCGCAGCGACCGCTAGTTTGAAAGATTCAACGTTAGTGGCCGAACGCCGACGCATCAACGCGGGCGTTCGTCAGCAGACGTTTCAGTGGCTGGATCGAAATGGGTACACGTACATTCCTTCGGAGTCGAACTGTTTCATGCTCGAGACCAAGCGGCCCGGCAAAGAAGTGCGAGATGCCATGGCGAAGGAAAACGTGCTGATCGGCCGGGTATGGCCGATCATGCCAACTTACGTCCGCATCACCGTCGGCACACAAGCAGAGAT
>QIAK01000117.1 GCA_003225515.1 Acidobacteriota bacterium
GATCTGATCGCGGCACGCTCCATCCTTGCGGTCGGGTTCTCCTCGAGCGAAGAGGCGGCAGCAGGTCGCAACGCTTCCCTGAGACCTCCTCCTGCCTGGTACGAGCAGATGCGTGACGCCATCGCAGTATGGAGTGAAAAGTGTCTGCAGGTGCTCAAATCGGCAAACCGGCGAGCAGAGATTGGTTCAGCCTTGCGCCGAGCGGCTGGGTTCCTCGTCAGTTCCTACAGCGACGTTTCCACAACGGCTCTCGTCATTTTTTCTTCTACGAATGCCGTCTCGTCACTCATCAGGATGACGCTCGGCAGTTCCGTTTGAGTTCCTTCGGTGATTCGGCTCGGCTCAATAGATCTGAGCTACGGTCCAAACCCTTTGATAATGGAGAAATAAGAATGAATGTTCGGAACAGGCCGGCTTTGTTTCTTCTTACACAGAGTGTTGTCCTTATCGTAATGATGATGGGACCAGCTTCGCAAGCGATAGGACAGGTAAGAAGAGGCGAGACCGTCATTCAGAAGGCCACGGAACAGTTCGAGGACAGCCCCCTGACAATCACTTCACTGAGTCCGGGGTTGTACGTCTTCTCAGGCGATGGAGGGAACGTTACGGCGATCGTCGACGATGATAGTACGCTATTGATCGACAGCGGGCTGGCTTCTAGGATTAGTGAGCTGAGCGATGCAATCTTCAGAACAACGATACGTCCCGTCGCCCGGCTGGTGAATACACATTGGCACTTTGACCACACCGGAGGAAACACGTACTTCGGGGTGTCGGGCGTCACGATCATCGCTCAGGAGAACGTTAAGAAAGAGCTCTCGTCCGCAGAGGACGTCCCCTTTGTTGGCTTGCGCGACGGTCACTATCCCCCTCAAGCTCTCCCAGGAATGACCTACCAGAGCAGTCTGACTTTGCATCAAGGGTCTCAACGACTGACATTGGAGAACTACGGATCCGCACACACGGACGGAGATACTGTTATCTACATCGCTCCGGCGAATGTGGCTGTCGTAGGAGACATTTTTTCGAATCACTTCTACCCCATCATCGATCTGTCGTCGGGCGGATCAATCGATGGCATGATCCATTCGCTCGATCAAATCCTGGCGCAAACGGACGAACAAACAAAGATCGTTCCAGGACATGGTCCGGTGACCACGCGCGCCAATCTGCAGAACTATCGTGACATGCTGGTGCAGGTTCGGAATGGCATTAAGAATCTTATCGCCGCGGGAAAAACCATGAATGAGGTTGTGGCGGCCACGCCCACCAAAGATTTCGATGCCCGATGGGCCAGTGGTTACGTGACTCCGGATGTCTTTACAAAAATGGTATTCAGCAGCCTGGCTGGCACCAATGGCAGTCGGTAGTGCCGTCTCACGAGCATTACGAGAGACATTTCCGAAACATCGACCTATTTCGCATTTCCCGGCAGATTATTGAGGACCTAAACTAAAGGCGGATTGATGATCCTTGCCGGTCCGGGGTTCCTCGCGCTCTTTCAGCGCAGATCTTAAACCACGGATACCTTCTCCTATTCCTTTACCCAGCTCCGGCAGTTTCTTCGGTCCGAACACAAGCAAGGCAATTCCAACAATCACCAACAGATGTGTGGGTTGCAATAGTCCTTCGAACATATAATCCTCCTCAACTTGAAACTCACAAAGATCACATCCTCACGGCAGTGGCCCGCGTAGTCAGATCTATAACCGGCAGTAGTCGACAGCCAACGGCACAGCCGGAATTGCAAATCGAACCATGAGCTAGGCCGCGAATTCTTCGTTAGATTTCAGCGTTTCACCCCTTGAGATCACTCCAAAGAACACCCGCGAGTGCTGCTGTGATACGTGAGTGGGTTGTCGTGGAGCATAATCCCCTAGCCATACGTGGCGCGCAGATCTGGTACGCGAGATCAAGAGCTGCTTCTACCAGACCCAACCGCACTGACAACGTACCGATTCACACAATCGGGCCGTGCGCAAAAGCAATTTACAAACAGCGCATGATCTCATCCACATATCGCTCCCCCAATATTCGTGCGAGAGACAGTCTGTGCTGGCCCTTCCACGTCTTTAAAACCAAGAGCACCCTTCGCAAGCATCGCCCACGCCAGTGTCCGCATATCTGGATCCATCGAAGTAGCAGCCCTTAGAAGCTCTTTGCCTGCCTCCTGCTGTCCGAACTTGCACCACATCACTCCACAGAGAAACATATAGTCGTTGTCCATCTTCGTTCCCTCCTCCCCGCACGTCGCGTGAGTAGTATTCCCGCCCGTGAGCACGGTTCATTCAATGCAATCATGTTGCCAACCACCGCTATCTAAAACGGACCGCCCGCACTCCCCTTTTGTGGCGATGGCCGTGACGATAGAGGGACACGAGCGACCGTCGTGACCTCGCGCCGACGCGTCTAAACCGTGATGTAGGTGTAATGACCTTCGGCTTGAAGAAGTGCAATTGCGGCGACCATGGAGGCTACTACAAGGACACCTGCCAAGGTGTGCGCAAGCATGTCCTTCACAACATCTTCTGGGGATTGCGACAGGTTGCGACGAGAGATGAGAGCCCGTACCTGTTCTTCCAGGGCGGTATGGCAACTCAGAAACTGAGCGCCTCTCGATTGCAGCCCTTGCATGCTCGTGTCCTGATAAACCGAATCCAGATCGTCCGGACTTGTGGAGACAGACTTTTGCTTCAGTCCACTTTTGCTGTTGTAGAAGAGGTTTTTCACCGCAGGCTTTCCGTTTGCCCGGTCAGTCACCTTCCGCCACTTGCCGATCTGGTACTTCTCCCAGACGTAGTCGTCGTAATTGAGCATGTTGGCGGGGCCGTGCAACGCGGCCGCAATCTTGACTTGACCATCCGCGACACCGAAACCAAATTGCAGGCCATTGAAAGAATTCTTGATGTTGTTGAGAAACCTCCCGTCTCCAATCTGCACGACGTCGTAAACCTGTTTGATTCGCGCCGGATCGTTCAGGAGTTTCCGGAACTCAGCGAGTTTCCACTCTGAAGCTTTCCATACAAACTGGCCCTCACTTGTAGATAGCGCAGCGCTGAACACGCCGATTGATGTGAAACCGACAGCCGCGCGAGACAGTAACGATCTACGGCTCAGGTTGTTCATGTCGATTGCAGCAAAGCCTCTCGCGGAGACCCGGTTGCGCTACTTGAACAGGATCTTCGCCATCATCCCTTTGTCCTCGTGATTCAGCAGATGGCAATGAAATACCGACATACCTCTGACGACGGGGTCGGTGAAGTCCAGAACGACATCCACGGAACCGCCATACGGAACATTAACCGTGTCCAGCCATGCTGCCATGGGGAGAGGCGCACCGTTTTGTGCGTAGGCCAGGAAGTGAACCTGGTGAATGTGAAAAGGATGCAGTTCGGCTGTGTCGTTAACGATACGCCAATGCTGATATGTACCTACACGAACGGTTGTCATCGGACTCGCGTCGGTCGAGTATTTTTGCCCGTTGATGTAGAAGCCGTTCTTGTCCTCGGTAAAGTTCACAACAAACTCCGGCGCAGTTTTCTTTAGCGTCTCAATGTCGACTGGTTGGTAAATCGGTGGCCGGCCGTCGATCGCACGTGCCTGCGGCGGCGCTGCGCTCGTATCGGCTTGCCCTGACCCAGGTGGCACCACATCTGCCAACACCAT
>QIAK01000118.1 GCA_003225515.1 Acidobacteriota bacterium
AGAAGCTGGAAGCCGGGCCAGAAATGGGGTCCGCTTTGGCGCCCGGGGTGATCGCACGCTGATTCTTGCTGATGCGACGGCGATCGCGGAGCAAGTCCCCCTGATTAAGAGTATGTCTCCGAATGCAGACGGGAGTCTTCAGGTCGTCTATGAGGGGGAAAACTGGGCCACGAGGTTTCGCGGTGTCACCCCCGCATTCCTGCAGATTCGACGATGGAATGTGAGGTTGGGAGCTTTCTTCACCGATGCTGACGTGGATGCGGCTGCGCCGGTTTGTGTCCTCGGTCAGACAGTGGTGGACAATTTGTTCGGCAGCGAAGATCCCATCGGGAAGACGGTCCGCGTCAAGAGCATGCCTTGCAAGGTAGTTGGCGTCTTCCAAGCCAAAGGCTTTTCCGCGACCGGCCAGGATCAGGACGATTTTGTGGTGATGCCCTTTACGACCGTGCAGAAGAGAATCACTGGAACATTCTGGCTGGACGACATTTTTTGCTCGGCTGTCTCGCGCGAAGCCATGCCGGAAGCTACCAAGCAGATCATCGCTCTCCTGCGCGAACGCCATCATCTGAATCCAGGTGAAGACGACGATTTCAATGTCCGCCGGCCGGAAGATGTGGTACAGGCCCAGTTGGCGACAAGCAGGATCATGACTATACTGCTGGCGAGTGTTGCGTCTTTGTCGTTGCTGGTGGGCGGTATCGGCATCATGAATATCATGCTGGTGTCAGTCAGTCAGCGTACTCGTGAGATCGGGCTGCGACTCGCAGTAGGGGCTACGGAGTCGGACGTCCAACTTCAATTCTTGAGCGAAGCAATCGCCCTCAGCCTGCTCGGCGGCCTTCTGGGTTTGGGGGCTGGGTTTCTTTCTTCCGCAGTGGTTGAGAATCTCTTCCAAATGCCCACGAAGCTCTCGCCTGAGATCTTTGCCATCGGAGGCCTATTCTCCGCGGGCATGGGAATCTTGTTTGGCTATTATCCTGCCCACAAAGCCTCTCAGCTCGACCCAATTCAAGGGCTGCGTTACGAATAAACTGACACGTCTTGCCTCTGACATCGCGCTAGGATACCGGCGCTGTCGGCGAAATCCACGTCCAGCTTGACGCTCGCCTCAGGATGACTATGTCTAAGAGGAAGGCTGTTGCCCAAATCCACGGTGAACCCTGGAGTCAGCCGAAAAGACCGCACTGTCATTCGTAGCGTAGAGCTTCAATTGGATCCAACTGGGCAGCCTTGCGGGCGGGGTAGAAACCAAAAAAAACTCCCACCGCCATGGAAAACACGACGGCGATAAGAATCACGACTGGAGAAACGAGAACTGGCCAACTGAGAGTTTTCGTGATGACGTACGAAGCACTGAGGCCGAACAGGATTCCGGCCGTGCCTCCCATCAGGCTCAGGACTACGGCCTCAATGAGGAACTGCTGCTGGACGTCGCCTTCAGTTGCGCCAACCGCCATGCGGAGCCCGATTTCTCGGGTACGCTCCGTCACGGAGACCAGCATGATATTCATGATGCCGATGCCGCCAACAATGAGCGAAACGCTAGCGATCGAAGCCAGCAGCAAAGTCATAACCTGGCCAGCCTGGTCAGCGACGTCAGCCATGTCAGCGAGATTTCGGACGAAGAAATCGTCATCATCCCCGGTTCGAATGCGATGGCGATCGCGGAGGAGTCCAGCTATCTGCTGTTGTGCGGCATAACTGGCTTGTCGCGACACAGCTGAAACCATGATCCAGCGCAACCAGGGTTGACCGGTGATTTTTTTCTGCAGGGTCGTTAGCGGGATGAGGATGATGTCATCCTGATCATCACCCATGGCCGCGGATGTTCCTTTGGGGGTAAGAACACCAGTCACGCGGAAAGGCAGATTGTTGATACGGAGGGTCTGGCCAACGGGATCCGTTGTCCCGAAGAGGTTCTTGCGGACCGTTTCACCGATTACGGCTACGTTGGCAGACATCTCCACATCATTTTGCGTGAATGACGAACCCTCTTGAAACGGCCAACTGCGAATATCGAAATACTGTGGCTCAGTGCCGTTCAAGCGTGTGGCCCAATTATCGTTGCCAAAGACAACCTGTCCGCTGGAGCTGCTACCCGGTGCTACCGACTGTGCCGCTGGGCATTCGCGCATGATGGCCAGCATGTCATCGTAGATCAGGGTCTTGGTCGATCCCCAACCCATGTGCATGCCACTGCGGGTGACAGTTCCCGCACCCACGAACAACAGGTTCGAACCCATCGCCTGAATCTGTTCCTGCATCGTCTGCCGCGCTCCTTGCCCAACCCCGAGCATTGCAATCACGGCTGCAACGCCGATGATGATGCCCATCATGGTCAGGACGGAACGCATCTTGTTGCGCGCCAGGGTGCGGGTTGCGATTCGGATGATGGCAAGCAAATCCATAATTCGTTTTTAGTCTTCCAAGGATGGCAGGTGCTTGATGACTTCGGATGCACGCGGCTGATTCTCTGTCCGCTCGTCGCGGCGGATCTTACCGTCTCGAAACTGGATGCCGCGTTTGGCGTACTGGGCGATGTCCGGTTCGTGTGTCACCAGGACAACCGTCAGGCCGTCATCGTTAAGTTTCTGGAAAATGTCCATGATCTCGACCGATGTGCGGCTATCGAGATTACCCGTAGGCTCGTCCGCTAGCAGGATCGAGGGCCGATTGACCAATGCACGCGCGATCGCCACCCTCTGCTGCTGGCCGCCCGAAAGCTGTGAAGGAAAGTGGGAGATGCGGTCCGCGAGTCCGACAAGAGCAAGCGCCTCTCGAGAGCGCTTCTCCCCTTCTGCCTTGCTTATGCGTGCGTATAGTGTTGGGAGTTCGACATTCTCGAGGGCCGTCGTCCGGGACAGCAGGTTGAACCCCTGAAACACGAACCCTAACTTGTGGTTGCGGATGGTGGCCAGTTCTTTTATGCTGAGGCTGGACACCTCAATGCCTTCGAGAAGATAGCGTCCGGCGCTGGGTTTGTCGAGGCAGCCAAGAATATTCATGAATGTCGACTTTCCGCCGCCGCTGGCGCCCATGATGGCGACAAATTCTCCACGCGCGATCTCGATACTCACCCCACGCAGGGCGTGCACCCGCGTCTCACCCAGTTCGTAGTACTTGTGAACCTCCTGAACCAAAATTACAGGTTGGGCGCCTTTCATGCCTGTATTTGTTGTCTCCGTTTGTGAGGTAGTGACCATCTCGACCTGATTTCGTTGGCTGATCCACTCAGTTACTGGTCACCTGACTACGGGCGTCGTGTAGCCATGCCTGGCCCAGAGGTCTTGCTGGCATTCATCGAACCGGTGACGAGTTCCTCGCCTTCCTTTAACTCGCCTTTGAGGACTTCTGCCACCTCGGTGACGGTATGATCGGTGATGCCGGTGCGGATCTTGACCGGCTCGAGAGTACTGTCAGGATGCAGCTTCCACAGCATCGCGACATCCAAGCGCGGCGTCCGTCCTTGCTCAGCATTGTTTCTCCCATTCTCCAGGTCGGGCGCATGGGCGCGAGATTGCTTGCCAGAAGCGCCACTGCTCGGGCTGACGCTCGCAACTGGCTGATTAGCTTTGTCATCCATACCATATTGTTGCAGCAGCGCGCGGATTTCTTCCGCGCTCAGATCAGGTTTGTAGCGGAGTGCACCATTCGGCACACGCAATGCGTTGCTCGTCGATGCTACGGGAATCGTGATATATGCAGTCATGCCCGGGAAAAGCTTCAGTTCCGGGTTGTCGAAGTCAATTACCGTATTGTAAGTAACCACGTTCTGTACCGTCGTGGCGTTCATTCGGATTTGTGAGACGCGCCCGGTAAACGTATCGCGGGGGAAAGCGTCCACTTTGAATGAGACCACCTGCCCCTTCTTGATCATTCCTACATCCGACTCGTCTGTACTGGCGTAGACCTGCATCTTGGTGAGGTCTTGTGCGATGGTGAAGAGCGTAGGCGCTTGTAGCGAGGCCGCGACTGTTTGGCCTACGTCCACGTTCCGGGCGATCACCGTGCCATCGATCGGAGCATGAATAGTCGTGTAATCCACAGTCAGGGCAGCTTCTTTCTGCTGTACCTGAGCCAGCGCTTGCGTGACTTGAGCGTCAGCAGCGGAGACGGCCGCCACCGCTGAATCGTGATTGGCTTTCGCCAGATCGAGTTGCTGCTGGCTCATCACTGATTCTTTGGCCAATCCGACAGCGCGTTCGTAGTCCGCTTTGGTCTGAATTTCTGTTGCTTTGGCTCTTTCGAGGTTGGCTCTGGCCGAGGCCACGTTAGCCTTCGCATTGGCCAGATCCCCTTTGGCCTGCAGCACAGTGCCTTCGAATAGAGCAGGATCAATCTGCGCAACCACCTGGCCCTTCTTGACGCGGGAGTTGAAATCCACAAAAAGACGAGAAATCGTTCCTGAATCCTGCGAACCGACCTGGACTGTGATGACCGCGTTGATGGTGCCCGTTGCCTCCACGACCTCGCGAATATCGCCGCGATCGGCCTTGCTCGTGAAGTATTGCGGTCTGTCCTGCCCACGGTACTTAAAGGCGACCAAGAGGGAGACTACGACGACCACTCCTATTACGATTAGCCAGAGACGCTTGATCAAGTTTCCCCTCGTTTTTGAACTGTAGCCGTGTTCTTGTTCACACTCGCAGCCCATGGGCGAATGCGGCGACCGCCGGCCTTGCTTCCTCGATCTTGCTTTTGTCCACCGGAACCATGCCGGTCTTGTTCAGATGATAGTACGGGCCTGATTATCGTGCAGTGAGGCTGAAGGAAACCTGAAACGAAGATCAGAAAATGTTCAGGTAGTTGGCTTCCAGTTGCTACTAATGTCGGGCCCAAATTGACTGAGGCTGAGGCGATTCTTCGCCAGGCATCCATTTGGAGTCTGTCATACCGAACGCACGCCCCGCGTACTGCATACCCGCTCTCGGATCAGCTAATTGGGTATGCAGCCAGGGTGGGACAGAAAGAGCCTGCCAATTATTAGCTATTCTTCAGGTTCCCTTCATTTCCAAGGCCTACTATTCCAGCAGAGGTGGGTATGACAACTTCACGAATAACAATATGCGTTGTGGTAGGAACGTTGCTACTTTCCGGACTGGCTTCGGCACAGGATCACGAGAAGAAGGTCAAGAGATCAGACCTGCCAGCCGCTGTTGAAAAAGCTGTTGTCGAGCAGAGCCAGGGATCAACGATCCGTGGCTTCTCCCAAGAAAAAGAGAACGGGAAAACGTTTTACGAGGCCGAGTTGATGACAAAGGGCCACAGCAAAGACGTGTT
>QIAK01000119.1:0-2127 GCA_003225515.1 Acidobacteriota bacterium
TGCCCTGACGAAATTCTTCGGGAAAACTCGCGAGGGCATGACCCTCCAGCCCAAGCGCACGGATGCCATTCCAGCTAAGGGCTACCGTAACCCATCTAGCATCCAACTGGCCCGATCGGACGGCTGCGGCCGTGGTGACCTTCTCAGTTATGGCTCTGAGCCAGGCACGGCCTGCCGATGGATTGCGAAATGTCAAGAACTCATATCTCGCCGCTAGCGCAGGAGAACGATGGATCAGAAAATGCTGGAGGTCATCGAATTCAAGCGCCCCGGGATCCGCTTTTGGCCCCTGGACGTTCTTCGGGAGTGGAGGACTGTAGACTGCCATAAAGACTAGTGCTCTCTGGAGAAACTCGCATCTATTGCATCAAGTCGAGCATCTCGGAAAATTTAGTTCTGAGCCGCAGTGCTTTCTTGATCTCGTCGGCTGTCGCGTAAGGATATTCGCCGTACTCCAAAAAGCTCGGACACTGGTGCTCACGGACAAACTCGACGAATGCTGGTGCGTTCGTCTTCCAGTCCTCGGGAAAGCCTTCAAGGTTCTCGAAAACCGTGTTCACTCCGACCTTTTTAAACAGCGCTACTGCGTCCTCAGTGTACTTGTCGAAATCTGTATCAAATATTCCCTGGTACATGAAATAAGTGTCTTTTCCAATGTCAAACAGAACCCATCGAAGATAGTGCAGCTTGAGACTTGCAAGCGCATCAGGCATATCCTCAATGGCTTTCTCGATGGTCTTGCCGTACGCACGGATCGTGTCTTCTCTTCCCGGCTTGATTTTCGAAATGATTGTGAACCCGTGGCAGGCCGGCGTTCGCGGATAGATCGGACCGTATCTCCCGTTTTTCAGGCTAAAGTACCCCTCTTTCGGAATCGCCATTGCTGCTGGCTTCGTCCAGTCGCGGACTTTCTGTTTGGGTGTCGAGAGCGTTTCGATTAGCGTTGCAGCCATGCTGTTCTCCTTGTGCAGCTGATGAGATATCCTCCGTGTACTATTATCCCGACCTCGGAGTTGACGCGATTCTTCCCAACGGGAGTGGCAGTCACGGTTCTAAAAGACAACGGGACTTCCTCACACTGTCAGTTGTTACAGAGTAGGTCTGGTCAGTTGCCGGAGATGTTTTCTAGGAATCGAGGGAGATCACGACGCATCTGCGCGCAGCGCCAGGCATCCGTCCAGTGACGCTGCTAGGTCACTACAAGGATCAGCCCTGAACTGCTCACGTTCGAATGGAACATTCAGACGGATCTCAACGTTTGGACGCCAGGACTGGAAACGATGCACGGCTTGCCACCGTCGGCTTTAGCAAGACAAATTCGGCTTTCGAGAATTTGGTGCATCCAGATGATCGAGCAAGAGTCATAGACTTCATTAACTGTATTGTGAAGTCGGGAAAGCAGCAGAGGGAGAATGGCGAGTCGTCTGGAGCGATGGGAGTGACTGCGGCGATGGAACAGTGTCTTTAGCCGCCTGCAATGCCTTTGTTGACGAGGACTTTTACCTCAACTCGCCGGTTCTCAGAGCGTCCTGCCTCAGTCTCATTCGATGCAGCTGCTCCATATTCGCCCATTGCGCCCGGGGCCACGATGTGCCGCACCGGCACTTCGCCCTTTTGCATGAGATAAGTGACGACCGCCTTCGCACGCTCTTCGCTCAGTTTAGTGTTCATAGCAGCGTTGCCGGTCTCGTCAGCATAGCCCGTTACCTCTATGATGTATCCCTTGAGGCGAGTAGCGCTATTCGCCAACTCCCTCAGCTCGATCTGGTCTTTCGCCGGGATCTTGGAGCTGCCAACTGTGAAGTTCACGGTTGCTTGATGCTTCACGTCATATTCGCCCAAAGCGCTAAAACGCTGCGTGTTTTCGTCAATGTCTTTGAGATTCGCTGCGATCTGCTGCTTGTGAGCCGCGATATTCTTCTGGTTGTTTTCGATGTTCTCCTTTTGGGCCGACAACTGCACCTGATGGCTTTCGAGTTGACCGCTATGAGCTTCGAGCGTCTGCACATTGGCCGCAACTTGCTGGGCGGTGGGATGCAAGCCGGATTGGATCATCTCAGCCGCTTCCAGGTCGTCGCCGTCGACGGTGATCGTCTTCGCTACAACCCGGCCCTGCTCGTCCGACGT
>QIAK01000119.1:2221-4818 GCA_003225515.1 Acidobacteriota bacterium
TAGCATCCGTGAGGACCACGGTAGTGGTTCCTTCCCCGGACTTCACGATCAGCGTTTCTCCGGTCCTCGATGTGATCATTCCTTTGACTTCGGCATTTTCGTCACCCGCGCCAAAAGCCCATAAGGATGGTAGAAACAACAATGCCGTGAGGGTCGCTACAGTCGTTTTTCGTCGCATATGCCACCTCGTATATTCTTCGGTTCTTGAATCTAGTCGACGTTCCTTGCCACAGCTTTGGGCACACCTTGGGTCTCTTTGCACTTGAATACAGATGGGCTACGTTGCCGACTGGCAATAATGACAGCGTTTCTGCGTTTCGAATAGGACACAGCCTCGTTCAGCTCTTCGAGCAACTTGATAAGTATGTCCGTATCTTGTTTTTGCAGACTCGCATCGCGAAGGCGCTACAGATCGTGTCGCTTGTCGAGAATCATACTTGCAGCTCAACACAACAATACCTCGATACAGGTTAGTCCGACAGTGGGAAATGAACCAGATAACAATGACATAGGTCTTAGGCCGCAGGCTCATTGTCGATCTGCTATTACGCCTCAAGACTTAGAAACAATGTCTGTAACAAGCCTTCGTTGTGACCTGTCGCATTCACGCCCGCTGATCGCGCTCCCTGACAGAAATGCCAGTTTGCGATTTTGGGTCCACCTGAGAGTTTCCTTCTAGAGGGCTTTATGGAACTGCATTTTTATGTTAACCGTCTCAAGAGTCCGTGTGCTGCGCTGGCTGCGCTGGTCCTTTTTGTCCCTTGGACACAAGCGCAGTCTCAAGATCAAGATCTGCGGCAGATGAGAGACAAGCTCCAGCAGTTGGAGCAGGAGATACAAGAACTGAAAGGGCAACTCGGCAGAACTCAGCAAGCACCTGTACCGAGCATAGCACCTGAAAGCACAGTTACAGTCAGATCTGCCGAAGAAGCACAGGAAACACCTGCCGCACCAAAGGAAGAAAATAAGAAGAACAGCGTGGACATCTACGGCCACATCATGCTGGATTCGGGATATGAGTTCGGGCAAACCGACCCAAATTGGTTTGACGTGATGCGCCCGACGAAGCTGGCATCCTTCAAGGGTCAATACGCACCAGATGGCAAGGTTTTTTTTGGTGTCCGACAGACGCGATTCGGGGTGAAAACGTCTACGCCGACGAGTGTGGGTGATCTCAAGACCATCTTCGAATTTGAGCTATTCGGCACCGGAGTTGACGCCGGGCAGACAACGTTCCGACTGCGTCACGCATACGGCGAGTTGGGACAGTTTGGAGCGGGCCAGACTTGGAGTCCATTTATGGATATCGATGTCTTCCCAAACTCGTTCGAGTACTGGGGCCCAAACGGAATGGTCTTCTTCCGAAATATTCAGGCTCGTTGGACGCCCATCCAGAATGATCGCTTACGCCTTATCTTGGCCGTGGAGCGGCCAGGTGCCAGCGCAGACGGAGGCGTATATGCCGATCGCGTCGAGTTACAAGGTGTCAAGCCTAAGTTCGACATGCCGGACTTCTCCTGGCAAGCGCGTGTCATTCGGAATTGGGGCTACGTGCAAGTGGCGGGAATCTTCCGCAAGATTTCGTGGGTCAACACGGCTGCCAACCCTCAATTCGACATTAACGGAGATGCCTTTGGATGGGGCATTAACCTGAGTTCGAATCTTAACTTCACGAAAAACGACACTGGCCGTTTTCAGGTGGTCTATGGAGAGGGCGTCCAAAACTACATGAACGATGCCCCCGTCGATATCGGCGTGAAGAAGAATCCGTCAAATCCGGCAAAACCGATCGAAGGTGTTCCCTTACCGGTCTTGGGCGTGGTTTCATTCCTTGATCACAACTGGAGTAGCCGCTTCAGCACTTCGATCGGCTACTCTCTAGTCAACATTAGCAACTCCACCGGCCAACTTCCGAGCGACTACCACCAGGGTCATTACGCCCTTACCAACATTCTTTATCATCCGGCTCCGCCCGTGACTGTTGGTGCGGAATTTCAGTTCGGAAGGCGCGTGAACTTCAGTGATGGCTTCAACGTCAACGACTATCGGCTTCAGTTCTCATTCAAATACGACTGGAAAAAAGGATTCTCATTCTGACGGTGCCCGCTCCTATCGACAAGCGGTGGGCCAACCCAGAAGGACAGAGGAGAACAAAATGAACTACCTCACACATCGAATGCAGGTGATAGTCACCCTTTTGGCCGGGATGTTCTCGGCATTTACCATGGCTGCCGGTCAAAACAAGAGCCCGGTAGCTCCTTCGGAACAAGCTTACGCGAATATTTTAAAGGAAGCGTATGACAATTTTAAAGATGACACCAGCGGCAAGAATGCGGATTACATCCCCGCACTCGCGCAGGTCGATTCCAAACTGTACGGCATTTCTATCGTCACGACTGACGGGCGGGTTTACAAGATTGGTGATGTAGACAAGGCTTTCTCAATTCAATCGATCTCGAAAGTGTATACGCTCGCGCTTGCGATGCAGGAACTCGGAGCCGACGAGGTGTTCAAAAAGATCGGGAGTGAGCCCACCGGAAGAGCTTTCAACTCCATACCTGCGGTTGTGGATATGCCAACTCACGCGGGAAATCCAT
>QIAK01000119.1:4839-6975 GCA_003225515.1 Acidobacteriota bacterium
GCCTAATTAGCGGCGCGAGCGCGGAAGAAAAGTGGAACAAGCTGCTAACCTTTTTCGGCAAAGCCGCCGGAACCAAACTGTCGCTGCTCGAGGATGTCTACAAGTCCGAGGCGGCTACCAATACTGGGAATAAAGCGATCTCCATGCTGCTGGCGAAGTATGACCGCATCTATGCCGATCCCTTTGACTCCGTCGATGTTTATACAAAAGCGTGCTCGGTCGGGGTAACTGCAAATCAGCTCGCAGTTATGGGAGCAACGCTGGCGAACAATGGCAAGAACCCAATGACTGGAGAGCAGGTCATCACTCCTGAGAATGTACCTCACATCCTCTCGGCGATGATGATGGCCGGCTTGTATGACGGTTCCGGAGGTTGGGCTTGGCATGTGGGCATTCCGGCTAAGAGCGGAGTCGGAGGGGGCATTGTGGCCGTGGTTCCCGGAAAAGGCGCTATGGCAGTCTTTGCTCCTCCGCTCGACGAAGCGGGAAACAGCGTCAAGGCCCAGAAAGCAATCGCGTACGTAGCTGACAAGCTTGGCATCGACAT
This sequence comes from Acidobacteriota bacterium, assembly GCA_003225515.1. Lineage (GTDB taxonomy): Bacteria > Acidobacteriota > Terriglobia > Terriglobales > Acidobacteriaceae > Sulfotelmatobacter. The sequence goes on from QIAK01000119.1 coordinate 5,387, forward strand.
CTTTTCGCCAGCGTCGGTGGGTCTGAAGTGATCTGCTAGGCCTCGGCAAATGCGGCAGACCGTGACGAATGGAGCATGCGCAGAAACCTCTCGATTTTAAGACAGGAAGGTCAGTTGCTCCCGATACCACAAATCGAGATCATGTGAGGTGTACCTTGCATCGGATGTACTTCCTTCTGGTGTGTCTGTGGTCGTTCAGCATTGCAAGTGCTCAGACGGATGTGGTTCCACAAAACCAGCACACCAGTGCGGATCAAAACACTTCGGACACACTGAAGCTAATTGATCGGCTGGTTGAACAAAACGGGAAACTGGAGAAGCAAAACCAAGAACTGATCGATCAAATTGAATCATTGCGTCAAGCCCTTGCCAAGCAAGCGGGGCACGCTTCCGCAGCGCCAAATCAAGGCGTCGCAGCGGCCAGTCAGACCACTGTAGAGAATGTTTCCGGGGACGTACAAGAGGGTACGGTCAGCAGCAAACCCTCGCCCACGCAAGAAACATACAAATGGGGCAGCTACACACCCAACTTGGGTTTCAAGGTCGCTGATACGGATCGTGGCGATTTAAATATCAGCATCTATACCTATGCTCGCTATTTAAATCAACTGGGACTGGATGCCAACTACATCGATGCTTTTGGCAACCTCAAGACCGTCCAACGGCGTCAGGACTTTCAGTTGCAGAAAGTGCAGATCAAGTTCCTGGGATGGGTGTTCGATCCGAAGTTCCGGTATTTCTTGTATGCCTGGACTTCAAACCCATCGCAAGGGCTCCCAGCTCAGGTCGTGCTTGCGGGAAATCTTAACTACAGTTTTAAGGATTGGTTCAGTGTGGGCGCCGGCATTCGCTCGCTGCCAGGAACGCGAAGCGTGGAAGGTAATTTTCCATTCTGGCTGGGCGTCGACAGCCGATTGATGGCTGACGAATTCTTCCGACCCTCCTACACTTCTGGCGTTTGGGCCTCGGGAAAGCTCACGCAGAAACTGGACTACATTGCCATGATTGGCAATAACCTGAGCACGCTCGGGGTCAGTGCAGCGCAACTGGATAATGGCTTCAATACGATTTCGACATCGCTGGTCTGGAAACCGACCACCGGCGATTTCGGTCCCGGCTTCGGGGATTTCGAGGGTCATCAAAAGCTGGCAACGAGGTTAGGCGTCCACTTCACTTATAGCGAAGAGAATAAGCAGAGTCAACCGAACAGCGAATCGTTCGAGAACACGCAACTCCGGCTATCGGATGGAACCGTCATCTTTGCTTCTAATCTGTTTGGACCGGGCATCACGATCACTGACGCGACTGACAAGATGACGTCCTTTGACGCCGGGCTCAAATACCATGGGCTCGCTTTGGAAGGCGAATATTACCTGCGTTGGCTAAACCACTTCCGCGGCCCAGGGACCGCCTCGGTTCCGGGATTGTTCGATCATGGCGTGCAGGCGCAATTGTCGGCCATGGTGATACCAAAGCTATTGCAGATCTATTCCGGCGGTTCGACGATTATTGGCCAATACGGCCAGCCATGGGACTTCCGCGTAGGAATGAACCTCCACCCGTTCAAGAATCGAGTCGTGCGCTGGAAC
>QIAK01000119.1:7017-7501 GCA_003225515.1 Acidobacteriota bacterium
GTATCCTGTTGGGGGCAACGGACCTGTTTTTCACACCAGTTGGGAGTTGGCGTTTTGACACGACGTCAGACGACCGATGACTGTATATACCCTCCCTTGAAAGTGAGGCCGCAATGAACCATTCAATCGCATGCCCTCGCCTGCGAACCTTAGCTGCATGCGTGCTGATTTCATTGCTGGTTTGGTCGAGTCCCGCTGCTGCCCAGGACATTTCACAAGAGCAGCCTATTGCGAATGACGTACATTTTCACCTTACCAACTACATCCAGGAAGGTACTGACATTCACGACTTCCTAAAAATCATGGGGAATAAAGTGGGGCGCGTGGCAGTTTTTGGGATTCCGCTCCAGCAACAATGGTCTTATCGCTCTGACGGCGACCGTGCTCCGACGTACTACCTCAACTCTGACGCGCCCTTATACTACTACTCTTTCACCGACGCATCCATCGCTATGGCTTACAAATCGCTCACTAAGCAGGAGCA
>QIAK01000119.1:7576-10626 GCA_003225515.1 Acidobacteriota bacterium
GACATTTCCTGGCGTGTTCTCAGGGATTGGAGAGTTCACGATTCACAAAGAGTTTGTGTCAGCAAAGATAGCAGGGGGAGTTGCGAGTTTGCTGGATCCGGCGCTCGACAGAATCCTTGATTTCGCGGGCGATGTAGGTCTCGTTGTACTCATCCACAATGACATGGATACTCCTTTCGCTAAGGCGGGGTCTGAGCCCGCGTACTTAGATCAAATGAAAGCAGTGCTGAAGAGGCATCCCGGAACAACAATTATCTGGGCGCATACCGGCATGGGACGCGTGGTCCGTCCCATTAGAAATCACGCTGCTCACCTGGCAGAGATTTTGCAGGATCCCGCTTTCGCAAGCGTCAGTTTCGATATTTCCTGGGATGAGGTCGCCAAGTATATAGTTTCAAGTCCCGAAGCACTGCGAATCACAGCCGATTTGATCAATCGATACCCGGATCGATTCCTGTTCGGCACCGACGAAGTTGCTCCATCTGACCAGAAGGCTTATCTAAGAGTCTATTATCAGTACGCGCCATTGTGGGCCCTCTTGGATAAACAAACGAGCGAGAAAGTCCGCCGTGGCAACTATGCCCGAATATTCCACGATGCAAGGCAGAAAGTGCGGGCGTGGGAAGCCGCAAATGTCAAATAGGTCGTAACGTTACGCTGCCTCGCATCGTTCTCCACACTCCACCAGATCAGAAGGCAAATCCGACGACGGCAACAAACAGAATCCACCAATAATCGCGCTGAGCGCCATAATTACGAGGGTGGGTATCCGCCACCTTGAACAGTTAAAAGGCGTCCCTCTAAATCAGAATGATACGCACAAAGAGATCCGACGGCACGTCCAGAACCGTCAGAGTGCCTGTCGATCAGCAAAGAACCTCAACAAAGAACTACCGAAAGAGCCAATCCCGCTTCGCTGGTTTCCTTGTACTTGCTGTTCATGTCCTTGGCGGTCTGGGCCAGGGCCTGCACGGTCGCGTCGAAATCGACGCGGTGTCTGGACGCGATCTCGTTGCTCGCGATGGCATAGGCCGTCCATGCCTTTACCGCACCGAATGCGCAGCGCTCAATACATGGGACCTGCACGTACCCGGCTACCGGGTCACACGTCATGCCCAGGTGATGCTCTAGTGCCGACTCCGCGGCATTCTCGACGATCCGCGAGTCCGCGTCGTACGCGGTGGCAACCAGTGCGGCCGCCATTGAAGACGCCACGCCAATCTCCGCCTGGCACCCGCCCTCGGCTGCCGACAACGTCGCGTGATGCTTACAGAGATAGCCGACCGCCGCCGCGGCAAGCATACCGTCACGGATTTTCTGCGGCGGAAGCTTCCGGGCACCTTCGCCGAGTCCATAGACCAGAGCCGGCATAACACCGGCGGAGCCGCCTGTCGGCGCAGTAATAACGAGGTGGCCACGTCCGTTCTCTTCGGAAGCCGCCAGAGCATATGCCGAAAGCACTCCGATGCCTCGGTCGGATTGGTACGAGTCATCCATGGCTCGCTTGTAAACCGTCGCTGCCTTGCTATGCAGTTTGATTGGGCCGGGTAGCACGTCGTCTTCCGACATCGACAGCCCCGACTTCACCGTCGCGTTCATGGCGTTAATGATTTTGTCGATGAACGCATAAACCTCTTCCTCCGACCTGCCCGCGATCGACATCTCGTTCGCAAGCATTACTTGTGCGATCGTGATGTTGTTATTATCGGCATGAGCGCGAAGCTCCTTCATCGTCGAGAAAGGATACTTCGGGGGGTTCTTCTTCGGAGGAGTATAACCCTTCCACTCAATGAATCCGCCGCCCACGGAATAGTATTCCTGTTCAAGCAGCACATCGTTTCCGGCCAGGAGCTTCACGGTCATCGTATTCGGGTGCTTGAAGTCGCCCTTGGGCGCGTCGTAAATGATGTCGTTCAAGCTCACGTCAATCGATTTACTGCCGAGTTTTACCGGGAAGACTTGGTCGGGCTTGTCTCGCAGGCTGTCTAGAAATAATGGGTCTACGGTTGCCGGCTCTTTTCCAACGAGTCCCGCTAATGCTGCCCGTTCTGTGCCGTGGCCCTTGCCGGTGGCGCTGAGGCTTCCGAAAAGGTGAACTTTCAAAGCCGTTGCCGTTTCCAGTTTGTCGGCAGGCAGTTTCGTTGCCCTTTGATAAAAATCGTATGTAATACGCATCGGGCCGATCGTATGCGAACTCGACGGGCCTGGCCCTACTTTGTAGAACTCATCCACAGTCGTCAAGACGGGCCCTTTTTCCTGTTTTACGACGTTAAGATCCGGCGAAAGGGGGGGCGCGGGCGCCGCGGACGACCTCTGGGTCATCTCCTGCGCGGACATATAGTTGCCGGTGATCACTACTGCAGAGCTGACAACCGCGCTTCGCATCAGGAAAGTTCGCCGGTCCACACCTTGCGGGACCACCCTCGAAATCAACTTAACGGTGCTATCGAGTGGATCGCCCACTTTCGATCCCTGTGATTGATCTGAGCTGTTACTCTCGTCAACAACCTCATTTTCTATTTCGGACATCCTGCCCTCCTCACCCTCATCAGACTCAGACCAGACGCGAATCGATCAGCACAAGTTTCACCAATTTCGCGCACTTCCCGTTTGTAGTGCCTATGCGCATAACTCCAATGTGCTTTGGGCTCACCTACACTCGTCGAAATCGAGTTACGCGCTGAAGACGAATATATTCACGCTGCCAAACAGGGGTACTGTCAAAAGCGCTAGACATTGCAACAGAACAAATAATCGGTGATGTTGAAACGACGGCGATTACACTCCATTGACTTTCGTGAGCGCACGCACGAGTCCTACGCCAACGCGCGGCCGGGGCCGGCCAAAGTCAAAATCGGGTTCTGGGAGGGGGAGGGAGCATTTTGCCGTCTCCTGGATCCCGTTCAGTCCCGGAAGACCGATGTCCACTATGACCAGATCAGGTCGGAGTTCCCTAACAGCACTCAGGGGCTGCACTCCATTTGTGCGACTCGAGAGACGACCCGTGCGTCGGGCCTTTGTTGCACAGCAGACTCGACGAAATCACGCCA
>QIAK01000119.1:10653-15240 GCA_003225515.1 Acidobacteriota bacterium
ATAAAGTTCACTCTCGAGCTTGTGGCATCTGCAGCCTAATGGCTCTAAAATGACAGCCTTACGGCCAACTGTCCTACGCGAGCGTTTACCGAAGTGCTGGAAATGACGCCGAATGTTGGCGATGTGAAGTTCGCATCGGGGTTAGCAAATTGCGGATGGTTCAGCGCATTGAAAAACTCAGCCCGAAACTGAATTTCGCACTTCTCATGAGGCCAGTTCGACAAAAATCTTTTGGAAATTGCCAGATCCATATTGGCCTGTGGCGGACCATCAACAAGTCCCGTTGCACTGTTCCCAAATCCCGTTCCGATCCCATCTGCGCCGATGATCGGAGGGGTCGTAAAACAAGATGCGTTGAAGTAGGCATTCAACTTCGATTCGATCGGACCTGCTCTTACCAATTGACCCTTCGTGCAAGTGCCGGTCAGCTCCGCCCTATCCTCACTGATGCCAAAGATGTTGTGAGCGTTCGTATTAGCAATCGTCATGGTTACGACAGCAGCGAGATTCCATCCTCCCAGTATTGAGCGCCCAACGCCGGTCTGTGGACCGGGGAGATCCCAGGTTTCGCTGAATACCAATCGATGAGTTCGGTCGAAACTAGCTCGCCCCCAACGCTGACGGGGTGAGTTTTGATCGCCAAGCGTCAGCGCATTTCCCGACGACGTAGAGTTGATATCCGCGCCGTCGGTGTCCAAGGTCTTGGAAAAAGTGTATGAAGCCAAGAACTCTAGGCCCCGACTCAAGCGCTTCGTGAGGCTTGCCTCCAGGCCGTTGTACCAAGAGCTTCCCGCCGACTCCATGAGTTGGAGGGAGTCTGGTGGTATACCAAGAATGGGAACTCTGAGGGGAATGTTGACCACTGTATTCGTCGTTACTCCCCTGACCGGAACGTCCGTCGAGGCCGATAGAGCCTGATTTAGAGATCGCTGACGAACGAGGTACGTGCCACGAGTGCCCACATAACCGATCTCCAGCAACCAACCAGAATGTATTTCAGTCTGAAGATTGAGCGAATATTGCTGAATTATGGCCGACCGAAAACCGGGAGCAACGCCATAGATCGTTGTCGTCGTTGTAGGGGAGTACGCCGCGAAAGAAGGAAACGAGTTGGGTGTTGGAAAAGGTTGTTGGAAAGGGGTCTGAAATGTCGCGTCGGCGTTGGCTGCCCCGGCTATCAAGCGAAACTCAGAAAACGGAGCCCCGAAGATGTTCTGGTAAAACGCTTGCCCTGCAGTTCGCAAATAGTATGTTCCATACCCGCCTCTAAGAACCAATCGACTTGATAGAGGCAAGACTTGCCAGGTAAAACCCACTCGCGGAGCGACGGTGTTTTGTCCTACGGCATAATTTCCAAACTTGTTGTCCACGCGCCTTACTCCTGCGGGGATTATGCCTGGAAGGTTAGAGGCGACGACATAACCGTCAACACTGCCTGCGGCGAGGGGATTGGGGTCGGCCTTGGCTATGTCGAAACTAGCATTTCTGCCAAGATTGTCCGCAAATTGGCCGAGATGCTCGTATCGAAGGCCGAAGTTCAAGGTCAGGGACTTGAGGACTCGGTAATCATCTTGTGCGAACCCCGTCCCCTCCCAGACTCTGTATTCGCGAGTGGATAAACCAAAATCATCTAAGGAAGCGAAGACATTACTGAATTCTGTTTGGTTGTCGGTTGCGCTGAGTCCCAACAGAAAATCTGGCCAACTGAGAAACCGCACGAGCGACCCCAAGCCAATGAGATCGACATTATCTTGCAACCTGGTGATGCTAGCTCCGAAACGCAGCGTGTGAGCTTTCCGAACAAGCGAGAGGTCGTCGCTTAATACAAAATTGTTCTGCGTGATGGTCCGAGGAAAACCGGACGCCATACTGACGGAACCGAGAATCTGCATGCTTGGCAAGTCGTTATTTCCGCTCATTTCGCCTTCGGCGACACCAATATCGGACCAGCGGAATGCGGTCTTTGCACCGGTTCCGGTCCGTGACCGTACATACCCGAAGCGCGCCTCATTGAGCCAATTGCTGGACAAGGTGTAAGTGTAGGCGAGGGAAAAAACTCTAAATCCCGAATCGCTTGGACTCGGAAACCCTGGAATATTGCCCGCCGGATTCAGCCCGTTGCCGGGAAAAGTAACGGACTGATCGTCATCGGCGAAAAAGAATCGAGCAGCAAGCTTGCTGTTGTGGCTAACGATGTAGTCAAGATTGCTGGAGAATTGGTCTTCCTCAAACTGGCAAGGGTCCGAGAAGACGGAGAAACCTTGGCTGAACAAATCCTTCGATCGGTCCACCGTCTTGGGAGTAGGAATCAAATAGTTGCCGTCTGGTTGTTTTAGATTGAGGAGATTTAGCGCCGCCGGGTTAATGTTCGATCCATCCGGATTGACTGCTATACCTCCGAGCGCGCCGTTCATGCCACCGAACAGACTCCCCAGCGCTGCGGCCGATCGATCATCGGTCAGAGGCGGCTCGCTCAGGCTTGCTGTGCACGCTGCCCTCGACTGACCCGCGGCAAGTCCATTTGTCTGGCGTGTCCCTTGGTATGACTCAAAGAAAAAGAGGCGATCCTTACGGACGGGTCCGCCGAGCGCCAATCCGAACTGGTTCTGTCTGAGAACCGGGCGACGCTGTTTAGTTTGGTTCAAAAGGAAATCATTTGCGTTGAGAACCTCGTTGCGCAGAAACTCAAAAGCGGTTCCGTGGAGAGTGTCGCCACCCGTCCTTGTGACCAGACTGATATTGGCCCCTCCGTACCGGCCGAACGCAGCATCGTAAAGTGCGGTCTGAACCTTGAACTCCTGAATGCTGTCCGGATTGGGAATGGGAATCCCACCGCTACCAGACGCGCTTCCCTGGACATCGCTAACACTAACCCCGTCCAACTGGTAGTTATTGTCATAGGAACGCGTTCCGTGGACGAAAACGCCGTCATTGGACCCCGCAATCTGTGAGAGAGCAATCCCGCCAAGACCTAATTCCCCAGCGTTGTAGACCCCAACGCTAATGCCCGGGGACAGCCCGGTTATTTGTGCGAAGTTTCTGGTTGCCAACGGCAGGCCGGTAACTGCTCGCTCGTTCACGATCCGTCCGAGACCAGCGCTATCTACTTGAAGCATTTGCGAATTTGACGAGACTTGGGATCGCTCGGCGCGCGCAGCGAGCTGCAGATGGAGCTCAAGCCGAAGGGTCTCGGTCACATGAATGTGCAGTTCCGAAACAACAAGTGTCTTGAAATCGGACCGGCTCGCCTGCAATTGATAGGTGCCAGGTAGTATCAATTGGATCGCGAACGCCCCGTTTTCGTTCGCGGAGGTCGCCTGCGTAAAGCCTCCCGATTCACTCGAGACCTGAACCGAAACGCCCGGAACGACGGCGCCCGAGGGGTCCAATACTACTCCGGTGATCGAGCCCGTCGCTGCCGTCTGGGCGCGCCCGAACGCGCTAAAGATCAAGGTAATGACAAACACCCAAAAGCACAGGCGACGGCTCAAAGGACGAAGCGTAACGAGATCGTTCCAATCAATGAACATCCGGGTACTTTCAGCGCTTCTCGCTTCGCAAATGATCTGACAGAACTTTCAAAGGATGTGGCTATGTTTCGCGAAAAAACCTGTCAGTTACTGCCGGAGAGTACCATGTATTGTTTCTAGATACCGACTGCTAAAACTGACAGTAGGCAGAGATGGCTTGATCTTGTTCGCTGTTCAGTTTAGCGCCGACCGTCAAGGGCGTTGGCGGATCAAAGAATGACCACTAGCTTCCGATGCCGCGTGGCGAAAAGGCAAACATTATGGAATTGGGGGAATGACCTTGCACGATTAATGATAGGTCTTAACACCAGGAAGGGCTGTTCGCTTGTATGGATACTTCTTCCGCTGCTTTGTCTATCACTGATAATGTCCTTCAGCGCCACGGCTCAACTCGAGCAGACACGGCGAGTGCTGATTATTAATGACCTAGGAGTCGTATCATCGCCCGGCTTCGCGGAAATCGATCAAGCAATCTCAAGCGCTTTGCAGAAGTCGCCTTATCAAATCGAAATGTATGATGAAAGCCTGCAACTCACGTCTTTTCCAGACGAGAAGTCGCGGCGTGCGTTTCACGATTCTCTCATACGCAAGTATTCAGGACGCAAGCCCGACTTGATTATTGCAGCTGGATCTGAATCCTTTGAACTCCTCGCCGCGTCACATGAAGCCTTCATCCGCGAGACGCCTATCATCTTTTGTGAACTTTTAGGCGAGTCGCCGGACAAATCAAATTCTGGCTTGCACTTCACTGGCGTTATGAGCAAGCTACAACCGGAACAAACCTTAAAAGCCGCCCTCCAGTTGCTGCCTGGAACGAAGCATGACGTAGTCGTTGGCGGTACGGGAAAGTTTGACGAAGTGTGGGAACGCGTGGCAAAACAGGCTTTCCAAAAGTACGAATCGAAGCTCGAATTCACCTACCTTACCGACTTGACCATGTCTGCGCTCCTTGAGCGACTCAGGAATCTCCCAGCCAATACGATTGTTTATCACACTTCGATTGCGCAAGACGCCGAGGGAGAGCGCTTCATTGGCTCGGCGCAGTCTATACCCTTAA
>QIAK01000120.1 GCA_003225515.1 Acidobacteriota bacterium
AATCTGCCGGGCCTGAAGATCACCCGTGACCAACTAGCCTGCTAACCATCGAAAACAAATAGCGCAAGATTTCCCTTCGTGAGACTTCGTGTCCTTCGATGGTGACTGCCTTACGCCTGCCATGTAACTTTCCTCTCGCCCGCACATCCCATCTCTGCCCGCAGGTACTCCCTGCCGACAATTCGACCCTACAAGGAGAGTTTATGAAAAAGATCTTCAGCAGTCTGCTGCTCACGTGTGTCCTAACCGCAACCATGGCCGCCTTCGCTCAAGATCAGATGAAGCAGGACGACATGAAGAAAGACGACACCAAACAGGACACGATGAAGAAAGATGAAATGAAGAAGGACAAGAAAGCCAAAAAGGCGAGCAAGAAAGACGCCATGAAGCACGACGATATGAAAAAAGATGATATGAAAAAAGATGATATGAAGAAAGACGACATGAAGAAAGACGAGATGAAGAACAACTAGCTGCGTTCATGTGGCGCGGGCGCCCCCGCCCGCGTCAAATCTTATCTAGGTCCTGCCTTCTCACTGTGCTGAGTGCCTACTTCCCACGTCTTTGCGTCTCTTCGAAATCCGTATCCTGATCCACATCAGCCTCAGACTCCAGCGTCACATGTCCGGCGGACGCAGTCTGCATGTACTGCCGCAGGCACCGCAGACATGGAACATACCCCTGCTGCATCGCCTCTTTCGCCGTCAACGTTCGCTCGCGATCTTTGTTGTGGATAAAGTCGCATCCCGGCACATGGAAAATCCGGGCGTCCGCCGACACCACCACCAGCATATCCGGAGGAATGCCTTGCCCCGTCTGCGCGTGCTCAGACTTAAGCGCGGGTTCCGTAGTCATGGAATTCGCCACACGCAATCCTCCCGCGAATACCAGTAATGCCGCTACCGGAACCAACCAGGCTGTCCATGTCGACCACTGATCGCTGGCCGGCCGCGCATTCTGCGCCAGCCTTCTTTCCAGGCGGCGGCCGTATCCCGCTGGGACTTCGATCATCCTTTCATCGCCATACAGCCCGATCACATTCCGCATCCCTGCCAGCACCGACGAGCAACGCGGGCACGTACGAAAATGCTCGTCCATAGCCGAACGCAGCCCGGCGTCGACCTCCCCGTCAATGTAATTCGAAATGTCGTGCCACACTTGTTCGCAGTTCACCATGGTTTATTCCCCTTTTCGAATGGCAGCCGACTGAACCAGCCTTGCTCCCATCCTGCGGCGAGCAGATCGCGTAACATCAGCCTCGCCCGCAGCAACCGCGTCTTCACCGAAGCCACTGAGATTCCCAGGGCCTCCGCCGTCTCTTGAATATTCAGTTGCTCCATATCCCGTAGAACGAAAACTTCGCGATACTTCCGATCGAGCGTCGCCAGCGCCTCCGCCAGCTTCTGCCGGACTTCTTTGCGCTCCAGTGCTTCCGATGGAATCTCTCGCCAATCGGCAAAATCTCTGGGTGCGTAGTCACTCTCTTCGCCCCGGCGGTCGTCGATCGCTTCCATGACTACTGTTCGCCCCCTTCGTCGCCGCATTAATGCCTCATTCACCGTAATTTGAATCAGCCACGTGCTGAAGCGCGCCTCCGCCCGGAACTGCCGCATATTGGCAAACGCCTTCAGCATCGCTTCCTGCGCCACATCCTCGGCATCGCTTTCGTTGCGCAGAATCGCCAGCGCGGCAGCGTACACGCGCCGTTCATAGGGCTGCACCAATTCGTAAAACAGTTCTTTTTGTCCGCGTTGTACCCGCGCGATCAAGTCCTGCTCGCGCGTCAGGCCTGCCTGCTCCGTATTCTTGACCAGCGGATTGTTCACGAAGATGTTGGGCTCGGGCATGCGTTAGTCGTTAGTCGTGAGTCGTCGGCTGTCGGTCGTCAGTCGTCAGCTTAAGAAATCAGCGTTGCTCGACGGTGACTTGCGAACGACCAACAACCAACGACCGAGGACGTTTTTTAGTACTCCGGATCCTTCTTCCAACCCGTCAACATCGAAACGAAATTATTCCAACCGTGCAGCACCACCATCGCCAAATGTCCGAGCACGAATGCCAACATCGCCCACATGACCACGAAGTGCCACAGGCGCGCCCAGTGAAATCCGCCCATCAGCCAGGCCAGCCACGAAAACTGCACTGGCTTCCAGATCGCAAGTCCGGTCAGCACCGAGAGCACGCCCAATCCGATCGCGCTTGTGTAAGCCTGTTTCTGCAGCGGGTTGTAAGCCTCGCGAGCCTCGGGTTTAGCTCCAAAGAAAAAATAATGTTTCACCATCGGCCACACGCCCGGAATATCCCGATGCGTAAACAGTACCTGCCGGTAGTTCCCGCTGAAAATCTGGTACCCGAGATAGATCACGCCGGTCGCGATGTAAATCCACATGAACGTGAGGTGCCATTGCAGCGCTCCACCCAGCCATCCGCCGATGGCAAGAGATTTCGGCCAGTTCAACAGATCTTTCTGCGGAATCTTTGCGCCAAAGCTTGGAAACGCCCGAAAGATCTGCAGCCCGCTCCCCACCAACACGAACAGAGAAATAGCATTCAGCCAATGACACAACCGCACCGGCAGAGGATGCTCATAAACTGCCCGCTCCACGGTCTCCGTTTTATCACCTTTGCTGCGAATGATTTCGACTACCGCATTCATATGCGACCCCATGCCTTTACAGCTCACTCAATTACAACCCGTAAAACTCCGAATACCCCTGATCTTCCCAATACCCAACCTTCTGCAGCAGGTTCGTGACTTTCAAGTCCGTCAGATACTTGGCCTGTTTGTATCCAATCTTCGTGGGGATATTTAACCGTAATGGCGCTCCATGCTGACGCGTGAGCGGCCGGTCGTACATCTCGTAACAAAGTAACGTCTGCGGATGCAGCGCCGTCGCCATGTCCAGCGATTCGTAATAGTCATCGGCACAACCCAGAGTCAGAAATTGCGCCGAAGTGTCCGCGCCGATCATGCTCAGAAAATCGGAAAGCCTTGCTCCCCCAAAGCGCCCGATCACGTCCCATCCCTCAACGCAAACGTGCCGGGTATTTTGGCGGACTCGAGGCAACGCCTGTATCTGCGGCAGCCTGTAGTCTCCGGGCTTCTGCACCGCTCCACTTACCGTCAGACTCCAGTTCTCGAAAATCACTCCCGGATCGTCCACGTCATATCCGTTGATAGGAAACTTCTCGAATGGCGTCACATCTGCATCTGAAAAAGTGGGCGCCAGATGTCCCCGCCGGAATAGCCGTGCCGCCGCCCAATCATTGAATCCCAGACCTTTCTTGAGCAGGCCCTCTTGAAACCTGGGTATCGCGAAAGCCCCCAGCAGCAGCGCCGGCGCAACCTTCAGCAATTCCCTGCGCGATACCTGCGCGAACTTTCGCTTGCTCATATCAGGTCTGGCAACTCGCGACTGCACGGTGACCGCTTCGGCACTCTTGCCCTCGACGGCATCCGCACTAGTCGTCTT
>QIAK01000121.1 GCA_003225515.1 Acidobacteriota bacterium
AACACGAAAATCAAGACAATCCAGCCGGGCCCACCCATGTTTGTGACATCACCGCCAACCGTGGCTGTGGGATCGCGCTGAATCCGGCCTCCGAAAACGGTAATGTCGCCGCCGACATTTGTTTCCTTGCCCAGGCGTATACCACCGCCGAACGTAGTGATGTCGCCTCGCACTTCGCCACCATCCTCCACGACCACGCTGCCGCCGAAAACTGTCACGTCGCTGGAAACATGTCCTCGAACGCGGACACTGCAGCCGAAACATGTCGCATCGGTGACCTGCTCGTCAGGACCGATGTTAATGGTGTGACCCACCTGTGTGCGGTCGCTATCTCGGGCAGCAAAAGCAGTGCTGGAAAAAATAATGCTAAAGAAGAGGCACGCGGACAGCAAGAGTAGGCCGCAGGAAGAGGATTTCATAACGTCTCCTGAAACGGGCTCGTGAACCCCGTTCACCCGAAGGATTATGGCATATATTCAGAGAGGCCCGCACGAGAACAACAATAATCCCCGTACTATTCGAAGCATTCTTTATAATTGTCAGTTTCCAAATCGGGGCGCGAACACTTCTAGCGGAGGATGGGCATGTCTGGCACTTATAACGGCGTAGCTGTACCAGGAGACGGCAAGAAAATCGGTTATGCGAACGGCAGATATGACGTGCCCGATAATCCGATCGTTCCTTTCATTGAGGGGGATGGCACGGGCCGCGATATTTGGAAAGCCTCGCTGCGCGTCTTCAATGCTGCGGTCGAAAAGGCGTACAAAGGCAAGCGTCGCGTCGCCTGGTATGAAGTTTTCGCGGGAGAAAAAGCTAAGGCCAAATTTGATACATGGCTGCCGGATGATACGGTGGCCGCCATCCGTGAATTTCGCGTCGCTATTAAAGGCCCGCTGACTACACCCGTGGGCGGCGGCATCCGTTCGCTCAACGTAGCGCTCCGCCAGATCCTCGACCTCTATTGCTGCGTGCGGCCAGTCAAGTATTACAAAGGCGTTCCCTCGCCGGTAAAGCATCCTGAGCGCATGAATGTGGTTATCTTTCGCGAAAATACCGAGGACGTCTACGCCGGCGTGGAATGGGAGCAGGGAACACCCGAATGCGCCAAGTTGATCGAGTTCCTCAATAAAGACATGCTGAAGAGCGGCAAGAAACAGATCCGCCTCGACTCCGGCATTGGCATTAAGCCGATGTCCGTGACCGGGACCAAGCGCCTGGTACGCATGGCGATTCAGCATGCGATCGAGAACCGGCTGAAATCCGTCACTCTGGTGCACAAGGGAAACATACAGAAATTTACCGAGGGCGCATTCCGCAAATGGGGGTACGAGACTGCCACCGAGGAATTTCGCGACCACGTGGTGACCGAACGCGAGAGCTGGATTCTAGACAACAAAGACAAGAACCCAAGCCTGACGGTCGCGCAGAATGCCGAGATGGTTGAGCCGGGGATGGAGTTTGCCCCTCCGGCATTCCGCCAGGCAGTTGAAAAAGAAGTGGAAGAAATTCTCGATGCCATCTATGCCACGCACGGCAACAGTGCGTGGAGGAAGAAGGTCATGATCAACGACCGAATCGCCGACTCCATTTTTCAGCAGGTCGTCACCCGAGCCGACGAATACTGTGTGCTGGCCACGCCCAACCTCAACGGCGACTACATTTCCGACGCTTGCGCAGCGCAAGTGGGCGGACTCGGAATCGCTCCCGGCGCAAACATCGGGGACGGCTACGCCATCTTCGAGGCCACACATGGAACGGCTCCGAAATATGCCGACAAGGATGTCATCAATCCAGGGTCGGTGATCCTCTCCGGCGTAATGATGTTCCGTCACTTGGGCTGGAATGAAGCCGCCGACCTGATCGAGCAAAGCATGGAGCGGACGATCGAGCAGAAAGTCGTCACCTACGATTTCGAGCGCCTGATGCCGGGGTCCAAGAAAGTCAAAACCAGCGAATTCGCCGGACAAATCATCGAGAACATGGGCGCGGGCGTGTTGGTGTAGCAAGTACTCCAGCAATTCGCTTCCGGACCAAATGCTACTGGAGTTTGGAGTTCCGCGATGAGCAAACCGGGCATGAAGAATGGATGAAGGACGTGCGCGATAGACAGCGCAACGTCGTATTTCCCGACACTGTCCGGAACGAGGCCAGCGGCTGGCGTGGCTTGATAACGAGCAAGGCCCCTCTGACGACTATACGGGCTATCGGAATTGCATTGATGTTCTTGGCAATGGGAGGGGTCTATTGGGAGATGATCGCTGAAAAACTTCGAGTTACAAGGGCAGCCCGCTCTTGGATCGAGTGATTGGCGGGTTTGGAGATTGGATTGTCCTGTAAAAGCATGTTTGGAGAGCTTTCTATTGCTAAAGTGGAGAATCCTACGAACTTTCCTCGCAAATAANNCTTTCCTCGCAAATAAACATCGCAGATCCAGCAAGCACCCTGAACTAGGAGAGTCGTACCGTTGTCGAGTTAATTATTTTCGAAAGGACTCATCATGCGTAAGAAAGTAACTATCGTAGGCTCCGGCAATGTAGGCGCGACCGCCGCTCATTGGATCGCGTCTAAAGAACTGGCCGACGTCGTTCTCATCGACATCATCGAAGGCGTTCCGCAGGGCAAGGGACTCGACCTGCTCGAAGCCATGCCTATCGAGAAGCGTGACTCCTACGTCAGCGGCACGAACGACTATAAAGACACGGCGAACTCCGACATCGTCGTCATCACCGCCGGCATTCCGCGCAAGCCCGGCATGAGCCGCGACGATCTCCTCAATACGAATTACAACATCATGAAGGCGGTCGTCGGCGAGGTCGTCAAGAATTCGCCGAACTGCATTCTGATCATCGTTTCCAATCCTCTGGACGCCATGGCCCAGGCTGCCTACAAGCTCAGCGGATTCCCCCGCGAGCGTGTCATCGGCATGGCCGGCGTGCTCGATTCCGCCCGCTTCCGCGCCTTTATCGCTGAAGAATTAAAAGTCAGCGTCGAGAATGTGACTGCGTTCGTCCTCGGCGGCCACGGCGATACCATGGTCCCCCTGCCGCGCTATTCCACTGTCGCGGGGATCCCGATTACCGAACTTATCGAGAAAACAAAGCTGGAGGCGCTGGTACAACGCACCCGCGATGGCGGCGCCGAAATCGTGAAGTTCCTGAAGACCGGCTCAGCCTATTACGCACCCTCAGCCGCCGCTACAGAAATGGTGGAAGCGATCCTGAAAGATAAAAAGAAAATCCTCCCCTGCGCCGCCTACCTGCAGGGCGAGTACGGGATTAGCGGTCACTACGTCGGAGTCCCAGTAAAGCTGGGCGCGAAGGGCATCGAGCAGATTATCGAAATCAAACTGACGGCAGAAGAAAAGGCCGGGCTCGACAAGAGCGCGGCCGCGGTGAAGGAGCTGTGCGGAGTGATTGGGGTGTAAGTTCTGTCATCCTGAGTGGAGTTGGCGACTGCGAAGCGGTCGCCAACGCAATCGAAGGACCCCGCGCTTGCCAGCACCAGGACGAACTTCGCTGTGAATTTCCGCAACCGGTCCTGCGTTCTAACTGTCGCTTTCGCTGGATAGCGTGCTCTTGCTGCTTCCTATGACCGCGCTGTACCAATCAAGATTTCGCGTGAAATACATCACTGCGGTGACGGCCAGGAAGCTGGCTACAGCACCCACTAGTAGCGCGTTGTCCTCCAGACGCAGCAGCATGTAAATGAAGAAGTAGAGCAAGCTGAACACAAACAGCGCACGCAGGCCCTGGGTCCGGCTTGCGAAAATCCACTTCGCATTTGCAGAAAGCAAAAGTACGGTAGCAACGGCAGCTACCAGGAATCCACAGTCAAAACCAAAGCGCTCGGCGAGGGAGAGTAGCAGCAGATAAAAAATCAGGTGCGCCACGCCAACCAAGATATACTGCGCCGGATGAACTCGTTTGCCCGAGGTCGCCTCAAAAACGAAATACGAGAGAAATAATAGAGCTACGAAAAGCAGCGCGTATTTGACCGAACGATTGACCGATTGATACGGATCAGCCACTTCGATTAACGAGATCCCCATCCCAGTACGGTCCAGTCCACTGACGACGGTATTCGTGCCTTCGGCGGGAACGCCACGAGCAATGAAGGGCACCGACCACTCGCTGGAAAAACCTTGCGGCGAGATAGCGCGTTTCACTGGCAAGAAACCGCCATCGAAGCCGGGGCTCGGCCAATCGCCATCGACCGCAATGTGCGTACTTTTGCCATAGGCCAGAAACGCAATCCGCTGCGCGCCGGAAAAACGCAGGTTGGCAGTAACATCGAAGGTCGCGTTGGCCTTTGCCCAATCAGTCGCTCGTACACCGAAATAAGCGAGAGGCAGGCGGGGATTATCCTCTCCCACATTTCCTGCAGGGACGAACGTCATCTTCTTTCCATCCACCATGAGCGCTCCATCGACCAGTGCGCCGCGGACGTCGCTGGCGCCTACAACAATTGCGGCTCGGGACCAATCCAACTCGGCTCCGCTCGGAAGAGCTGAAGGTACATTGGTAAGATCGAAGCTCGCATCGAACTTCAAGTCAGCCTGATAGACAGGCACTTTAAAGAGCGACCTGCGCCGCTCCTCCGTGTGGATCTTGACCGTCGCGTCACCTTTCGTCGGAAACACTACATACACGCCAGACGAATGCTCTTTGGGAGCGAGCGGAAAAGTGAAGGGTATGGTTAGCGATGGCCCAAGAAAAGTCTGCTGGCCTCCGGTGCGTCCGCTGATTTCGCCTCTTACGTCGCTGGCCCGTTTGGCCCGTTCGTCCACCACATCGCTTACGAAGAAGGCCGGAATGGACATCAGCAGCGCCAGGCCGCTGACCAAAACAAGTTTGAGCCCGATCGAGCGGGAGATATTACGAATCATCACACTTAACGGCACAGGAGAAACTTGGTGCATGGGAAACTCCGTACGCAAACTTCTTGAGCGCGTGAGCAATATAACACAATGTACTTTGTTAGGCAAAGCATAATAACAAGAGACCTAACGCATTTTGACCATAGTCATTGACCATGGTACAAACGACTCATGAAGGAAATCTCCATCTCTGAGTTCAAAGCCAAGTGCCTGGCCATCCTTGAACAGGTCCGCAAGACGCGAAAGCCGATTCGCGTCACACGCTTCGGCAAGCCCGTCGCAGAAGTGATTCCGGCCACGCCGAGCAAACCAAAGAAGGGATGGTTAGGATGCATGGCGGGCACCGGATTCATTCTCGGCGATATCGTCGGTCCCACGGGCAGCCTTGAAGAGTGGGAAGCTGGTCGCGATTGAAGCTGCTCCTAGACACCCACATTTGGGTTTGGGGCTCTTTGCAACCCGAGCGGCTCACGCCGAGAGTGGCGCAACAGCTAAACAATCCAGACAATGAAATCTGGCTGTCATCGGTCAGCATTTGGGAATTGCGGCTGCTTCACGACAAAGGGCGACTGAAGTTGCTGCCTGATGCCGTTAGCTGGATCCATGATAATCTCAGCCGATTGAACATCCGTGAAGCGCCGTTTACATTTGAGGTTGCCCTCGCCATTCATTCATTGAACCTGCCCCACAACGATCCAGCAGACGGTTTTATCGCGGCAACTGCTAAGGTGTTCGGTCTGACGCTGGTAACCGCAGACGAACAGCTTGCGCAGTTAACCGACATTCAAGTGTTGCGCAACCGTTAGACGGGACGATCTACACCCGCTCGATCGTCACCTTCTTCAGCACTACATCTTTATTCGGACGGTTCTGGCGGTTTTGCGGAACGCGTGTAATCTTTTCTGCTATGTCCTGGCCCTCAACAACCTCACCAAAAATTGTGTGCTTGCCGGTCAGCCATGCCGTCGGCACCGTAGTGATGAAGAACTGCGAGCCGTTCGTGTTCGGGCCGGCGTTCGCCATGGCGAGTTTGCCCGGCTTATCGAACTTGTGCGGCGAACCTTTCGTCTCATCTTCAAACTGGTAGCCTGGTCCACCCATGCCCGTGCCCTGCGGATCTCCGCCCTGAACCATGAAGTCGGGAATCACACGATGAAATATCGTGCCGTCATACAGCCGATCTTTTGATTTCTTGCGCGTCGATGGGTGTGTCCATTCGCGCTTGCCTTCGGCCAGTTCGACGAAATTAGCAACCGTCTTGGGCGCGTCCTTCTCAAACAGCCGGCAAACAATGGTTCCTTCGCTGGTTTCAAACGTGGCATAAAGTCCGGGTTCTCGAGTCATGGAATCCTTTCGGTCATTAGAGGTGACACTGCTCATAGAAAACAAACTACGCCGTCCTGCCGGCGAAATCCCGCTGCGAGCACTAGTTCGGAGTACTGGAAGTTTTTGGAGCAGCCTTTGGCGCAGATTTCTTGACCGTCGTGCCAGTGGATGGCTTAGCCGCGGCTCCGCTCTTCACAACACTGATGTGATTAATCTTCACCGGACGAAACGGCTTGTTGGTCGATGGATCTGACGCCATCCGCGCAATCTGTTTCACCAGCGCAACGCTGGCGTCGTCACATTGTCCAAACAGCGTGTATCCACCATTCAAGTGCGGTGTCGCAACCTCAGTGATAAAAAATTGAGAGCTGTTCGTATTCGGCCCTGCATTGGCATAGGCCAATCTGCCCGGACGGTCAAACAGTAAATCGGAGGACACCTCATTCTTGAACTTGGGGACAGGGTCGGCGCCCGATCCGGTTCCCGCGGGATCACCGCCCTGGATCATGAAGTCTCCGCTCACGGGATTTCTCCAATCCTTGGTGCCGCTCGCCAGGCCGATAAAATTCGCCACACCAACCGGCGCCTTGTCAGGAAAAAGCGTGCAGGTCATCTTGCCGACAGTCGTGTCAATGATGGCGACCGGCTTTGCAGCAGCAGACGTTGTCGCCGGCTTAGCCGCGCCGCTTGGCTTGGTCGGCGCGGTCTGCGCCCATCCCGGGAATCTCGTCATCAGGATCAATACGAAAATTGCCAATGAATTACGCATGAATTTTCCTCAGTAAATTGAGTATTGCCTCTCGATTTGCGGGGCAACATTGCATTGTACGACAGCCGTGGGCATGCCTTCAGCATCGTGCAAAATGGTGCCGCACCAGCCTATTTTGCAGCGGGCGCTTGCGTCTGCATCTCATGGCTCACGCGTTCCACCTCACGAAACACGCGCAGGAGATTTCCGCCAAGAACCTTCTTGATGTCATCAGCGCTGTAGCCGCGGTCGAGCAGCGACTGCGTAATCTTGGGCAGATCGGCCGCCGAGTCAATGCCCTGCGGTGTAGCGCCGCTGACCCCATCAAAGTCCGAGCCCAGCCCCACATGATCGATTCCAGCAACCTTCGCGATGTGGTCAATATGATCGATCAGTGACTTCAGAGGAGGACGCGGAATTTTGGCCATCCATTCACGTTCGATGCGATCGATATCGACATAATTGACCGGCTTGCCCTCAGCTTTGAGCTGGTCAACGTATTTCTTAATGGCGGCGGCCTGATCCTTGGCCTGCGCCTGGATCGCTTTGCGGAAGTTTTCGTCGTCAAAGCCGTTGAAGAAGTTTACTTGCACCACCCCGCCGTTCTTGGCGACCGCTCGCAGCATCTCGTCAGTCATATTGCGCGGGGCATCCACCAGCGCCCGTGCCGACGAGTGCGATGCGATGACCGGAGCCTTGGTGGTCGCAATCGCATCCCAGAATGTCTTGTCAGCAACGTGCGAGATGTCGACCATCATGCCCAATCGATTCATCTCGAGCACGACTTGCTTGCCGAAATCCGTGAGCCCATTATGATGCTGCACCTTCGAATCGTCGATATCCCCCGACGAGTCGGCCCATTCGTTCGTGTTCGACCATGAGAGCGTCATGTAACGCACCCCGAGCCGGTAGTAATCACGCAATAAGTGAATGTCGTTCTCGATGGAGTGCCCGCCCTCAATTCCCATCAGCGCCGCCAGTTTATGTTCCTTGTGAATTCGGTCAATGTCGTTGGGAGAAAACGCCATCACCATCTTGTCCGGATGGCGCGCCGCCTGCTCGTAAACGGAATCGATCAAATCAAACGTGTGTCTGGCAAAATGCCCCTGATTGGTTTCGGGGTCCACCCAGATGGAGAAAAATTCCGCGCCCAGGTTTCCGCGCCGCGCTTTGTCGAGACTTATGTGACCCATGTCCTTAGGATCGGTCGACCCGATGTCGAAGCCCTCGTCCAGAAAGCGCTGCGGGGTATCGGCATGCGTGTCAAGGATCAGGGCGGAATCATTGATCTGCCGTGCACGCGCACTGACGACGACGTCGGGCGTAGTTGAAGATCTATCCGGGCTCTGGGCCACGGCGAAGGAACTGATCAGCACAAACGCAAGAACGAGCCTGCTAGTCATAGTTGGAGCCTGCCTGGAGTTCGAGCAGGGACTTGATTGTATAGGCAGCACTGCAAACCGACAAAACAGCATCAGAGGAGCGCCGCGA
>QIAK01000122.1:0-1894 GCA_003225515.1 Acidobacteriota bacterium
CTGCATTTGGCGCAACGCCTCTTCTGACCGCGTGCGTTCGGTGACGTCGCGCACGGCAGCCGAGACAAGCGTACCCTCTTCCGTTTCCAGCGGACTAAGACTGATCTCCACGGGAAACTCCGTTCCATCTTTCCGCCGTCCGAACAGTTGCAGACCTTCACCCATAGGCCGAACCCGAGGCTGAGCGACGAACTCTTTCCGGTGTTCGGGGTGTGGGCTCCGAAACCGTTCTGGCACCAAAATCTCAATTTCTTGCCCCAAGAGGTCGTGCCGCTGATAGCCAAACAGCTTTTCGACTTGAGCATTGACCAACACGATCTTGCCCTGCTGATTCATTACGATCACTGCATCCGGAGCGGATTCCAGAAGCCCGCGGAATTTCTGCTCGGCTTGTTTTCGGTGGCTGACGTCCATCACGGCGCCCACATATTCGACGTTGGTCGAGGAGGGTTCCAACGCGCGAGCCATAACGTGGAGGTACTTCACCAAACCGTCCGGCATCAACAAACGATACTCAGCTTCATAGTTTGCTCGGGCATCGATTGCCCTGTCGACAATCTGCCGCCAGGCAGCTCTATCATCGGGATGAATTCGCTGCAGTAACATCTCCAATGTAGGCTTAGCCGTTCGATCGTATCCATAGATATTGTAGGTTTCCTCCGACCAGTAGATTTCTCCTCTGGAAACGTTCCATCCGAAGCTGCCTGCGTGGCTTATGCGCTGCCCTTGAGCCAGGAAAGTTTCGCTGCGTTGCAGCTCAGAATATAGACTGGCATTCTCCAGGGAAATAGCGGCTTGTGAAGCCAGCAACTCCAGCACTGCAACCCGGTCCGAGGAGAAGGCGTACGGAGTCAAATTGTTCTCCAGATATAGCACGCCAATAAGCTTCGTCTGCTTGACAATGGGCAGGCATAGGATGGATCTGGCGCGCTTCGCGCGCACATACGCATCCTCCGAGTACAAGTTCCTGACCGAAGCATCATGAAGCACCAGAGGGTCCCGCGTCCGGATCACATAATGAAGCGCGGATTGGGGGAGATCAGAAGGCGTGACGGTTGTCCGTCGCAGAGCGACTTGGGTCCTTCCGTCGCCCGTAGTCGCCTCCGCCGCAATCTGCCGCTCATCTCCGCGCAGAAGGATCAGTAGACCCCGTTCGGCACCTGCATCCTCCAGCGCGATTCGCATGAGCTTCTCAATCAGCTGGCTAAGGACAATCTCGCTCGAGAAAGCCTGTGAAGCCTTGACTACTGCCTCGACGTCCAATTGCGGCACCGGCGCCCCGATTGTGGAAGTGGTCGAAGCACCAAGGTGTTCCTCGTGCACGCGCGGGTAGCGTTCGTCGAGTTGCTTCACCTTACCAAGCGCGCCCCAGCGGTCGTAGCAGTTTCTGGCGCTGCGGAGATAGGCGTAGCCGACCGTTTCCAGGCCGCGGGCCAGGTAGTATCGCGACGCCACTTCATGAACCAAGCCCTCGTTCTGAACGAAGCCGTGTTCGCGAGCCGATTGAATGGCTTGCTCGTACAATTGCATTGCATCAAGGGCGCGGCCTTCGAGGCGGGCGATCTCGGCCGATACCAGCAAGTGTTTGTCGGCGAATGTGGGCGCATAGTTTTCTGCCCACTCGCGCAGTTGTTCCCGGTGTGCCGTCAGAAGGTTACGCCATTCTTGTTGCTCGTCCGCGGAACCCTTCTCATAGAGCGCCGCCACCGTCAATGCGGCGTACAAAAAGTAGTCGAGTACCTGGTTCGGAAGGCCTGCGGCGCCTGCAAGGAACGGCTTAGCCTTGTCGGCTGCCGCGATAGCCTCGGCGTAGTCGCCCGACAGGAACCGCGCCTTCAGTTTGAGGATCCAGTACCAGCAAATCAGCAAGGGCATCCGGTCCGGGGTCAGCTGC
>QIAK01000122.1:1996-9127 GCA_003225515.1 Acidobacteriota bacterium
CCCTCGGCGTCGCCGAACTTGGCTTCCCGCGCAAAGCCGATCGCCGCCTCTGACTCGCGCCACACCGCATCGAGTGGATCGTTCCTCAGCAGAAGCCCATTGACCGTTTGGAACATACCGAAGCACGCGTATGCCGAGTCACCCATTTCAATCGCTGCGCGAGAGGTTGCCCGCGTGAAATCGATCGCGCTCGCGATCGGCTGCGTCCAGAACGCGACCGTTCCCATTGAATTCTCGACCGTGGCCTGGTACGCGATGAAGCCGTGCTTATCGACTAGGTCGCATGCGAGCTTGGCGAACCGGTACCCCTCACCGTGACGGTGAAAGACTGGGCCGAGGAGGACCCCGAGAACGGAGCAGCCGTTCGCGGACGCGCCGCACATGCCGTGCTGTATGCTGACGTTCACTATGCGGCACGCGAGCAGGCAAAATGACTGAAAGTCGCTAAGTGCGGCAACGGGAACAAGGACCGCGTACACCCGCATGGCAGCCAGCAGTTCCGGATCGCTCATCAGCGGCAGATCGATCAGGCTCTCGCTCGGGCGCCCAGCAAGGTGTGCCGGCTGTTCAATGCCGAACCGGCGCAGGCATGTGAGCGCACTGTCGACGGCTCTGGGAAATTCGCCCTTCAACACGTGCAACTGCATCTTCAAGCAGGAGGCGTCCGCGAACTCGACGTTCGAAGCCCCGTGCTGCAGCAACTCCCCAAGCAGTTGCTCGGCTTTTACGAAGTCACCGCTCAGCAACTCGCACTCCGCGCGCTCGAGCCACAGCCTGAACGTCAACTCGTGCTGGTCGCTCCAGGCCTGCTGGTCCAACAGCGCCATGCCGGCTGCGAAATACGCGCTCGCCGACGCATAGGCCGCTGACGCCTTCGCCTTTCGGCCGGCACGCAAGTTGATCGTCGCCACCTGTACTTTCTCGTCCCGGTCGATCAGTCGTTCGGCGCCTCGATTCAGCTGGTTCGCGATATTGAATAGACGTTCGGCCGGGCAGTCCGAAGTCATGCTCGCCAGCAGCACACGGCCAATCCGAAGGTGCGCCTCTGTGCGCGCGCCTTCGGGGATGAGGATGTACGCCGCCTCCTGAATGCGGTCGTGGAGGAATGCGTAAGAGCTCTCCAGGCGGAGGATTAGCCCGGTGCGGGCGGCATCCAGGAATGACGTGTCGATCTCGTCTTCTGATTCGCCGAAAACCAGACTGAGTGTGGCAATCTCGACCACGTTCCCAAGACAAGCGAGCCGCTGGAGTGCGTCTTGTGTCCTGTTCGACAATCGCTTAAGCTTCCCGACCATGAGATCCACCACGTTGTCGGTGTAGCCTTTGGCGGCAATCCGAGCCAAATCCCAGATCCAGGCTGCGGCATCCCGGTCGAACCTGAGCAGCCCTTCCTCGGCCAGCGCCGTGAAGAACTGGATCGCAAAGAACGGATTGCCGCCGGTCTTTTCGTGCACCAACTTCACGAGAGGACTAGCGGAAACCCGTTCGCAGTGCAAGGCATCGGCGACGAGAGCGCCGACATCGTCGCACTCGAGAGGCGCCAGTACAATTTCCTGGACCCGCGTTTCAGCTTTGTGGATCACCTCCAGCATCCGCAGAAGCGCGTGCGAGGCGCTGACTTCACTATCACGGTAAGCCCCGACTAGCATCAGGTACCGTACGTCCGGATCGGTAATGAGGTGCTCCAGGAGTTCAAGGGTTGCCGCGTCCAGCCACTGCAGATCGTCGAGAAACAACGCCAGCGGGTGCTCCTTCCGGGCGAATGCCCCGAGGAACCGGCGAAATACCAACCGAAAGCGGTTCTGCGCGTCTTGCGGAGGCAGGTCTGGAACCGCCGGCTGTTTCCCGATAATGAACTCCACCTGCGGGATGAGGTTGACGATTAGTTGGCCATTTGGACCCAGAGCTTCCTGAAGAGACTGCCGCCAATGGTCCACCTCCGCTTCGCTTCTGACGAGGATCTGACGGACCAGGCTCTGGAAAGCCTGTGCCAGTGTCGCGTACGGGATATCGCGCTTGTACTGGTCGAACTTGCCGGACGCAAAGAGCCCGTGTTGCAAGACAAGCGCCTTGTGCAACTCGTTCACCACCGAGGATTTTCCGACGCCGGAAGAACCAGATACGAGGACGAGTTCGCGGGTGCCCTGAGTCGCGACCCGATCGAACGCTGCAAGCAGAGTCTCAACCTCGCGTTCCCGCCCATACAGCTTCTCAGGAATCAGCAATCTTTCTGATGAGTCGTGCGCGCTAAGCGGGAAGGGGTCGATGCGACCATGAGACTTCCATTGCTTCAGGCACTGCCGAAGATCGGCCTCCACCCCGAAAGCCGTCTGGTAGCGCTCCTCAGCGTTCTTGGCGAGGAGTTTCATGGTGATAACAGATAAAGGCTCGGGAACCGCGTGACGAACAGCAGGTGCTATCGGTTGGCGTGCGATGTGGCAGTGGACCCACTCTAAAGGATCGGCGGCTTGAAACGGCAGCGCCCCAGTGAGCATCTGGTACAGGGTCACGCCCAACGAATACAGATCGCTGCGAGTATCAATTGAACGATTCATGCGGCCGGTCTGTTCCGGCGCCATGTAGGCGAGGGTGCCAGCAATGATCTCCATCGGTACCGGCGACTGGCGCTCGTGCGGCAGTCGAGACGCAATCCCGAATCCGGTCAGCCACGCGTTGCCAGCGCCGTCGACGATTACGTTCGCAGGCTTAATGTCCTTATGAATAAGACCACGGCGATGGGCTTGGCCGAGTGCACTAGCCAAGCCGACAGCGATGTGCAAGACCCGGGTCAGATCGAGCGGTTCGCGTTCAATGACCAGATCCAGGGGCTCGCCTCCAGGATCTTTGAGCACAAGGATTGTTCGCCCCTCGTGACGAGTAAGTTCCAGAGGCTTGGCTGCCCACGCCGGATCGAGTTCGGCTGCGAGCGAGTATTCGTGCTCTAGCCGCCGAAGACTCTGAGTTGACGGATGTTCAGCGGTGAGTGTGATCGCCAGGATCGGCGATGGGTTGCCTTGCTGTTGGCCACGGTAAAGCGTGAAGTCCACGCTTTCTCGGAGGGGCACGAGCACGTACCCTGAAGGACCCGAGATGGAGGACGCCCTCGTCGCCACGGCTGCACGACCCCAGGATGCCCATTTTGACGACAAGCTGAAAGAACGTCAACCCCAGGGAGATTTGACACTGCACGCTAGAATTCCAATTTTAGCGCATATTGCATAATCCGGGGATTCACCGTGAGCGCGCTGATCACGCCGAAGGTGCTGGGGGTCGAAACATCATTGGATGGATTTGCAAAATTTGGCCTGTTCAGCATATTGAAGATCTCCCAGCGAAAGATCAGCTTTACGCGGTCTCTGACGGGTGTAACTTTAATTAAAGCGATGTCGAAGTCTTGTTGATCCGGCCCTCGCAGGATATTCCTTCCCAGATTGCCGAATATCGTCCCGCCACCTGACACGGGATATTTGCCGTCAATGAGGCCGCCGTCTGGTACAAACGGCGCATGAACAAAAACGCTTGTGTTGAAGAATTCGTTCACACGGCTGCTGACGCTGCCGCTCCGGCCGGCATCGGCAAGCGTCGCACCGGGAGTCAAGCTTGCCGTGGTGTATATCGTTGCGGGACCAAACAGCGTACCGGCTGCGCTGTCCATGATGCTGAAAGGGAGTCCGGACTGGAGAGTGGCGATACCCGAGATGCTCCAGCCATCGCCGAGTTTTCGAATGGTTGCGCTTGTCGCGTGTTCGGGACCGGGCACGTTCCACGTACCGTTGATAACCAATCGGTGAGTTCGATCAAAGTCAGACACACCGCGCTGAGCAGCGACTTTGTTTTGATCGTTGTAAACCACTAGCCCAGTGATCGGTAATCCGAATGAGCCACCGATAGCAGCACCGAGACTATCCCCCGCATCGTCAATCGATTTAGAAAACGTGTAGGCTGCAAGGAATTGAAAACCATGACTCATGTCTTTCTTCAGCGTGGCCTGTAGTGAGTTGAAGATTGAATTCCCACTGCTTTCGAAACGGAAGAGCAACGGAGACAACCCGACAAAAGGAACCCGCTCGGCTGCGTTGGCCACGGAGTTGGTTGTGAGTCCGTTTATAGGGTGGGAAGGACTGTCGAGGACAGGCTGATTGTTGCTCCGACCCACGGCTAGGCGAGTTCCCCTCGCGCCGGCATACGCGATTGAGAAAACGTAGCTCTTGTGTTGATACTGCAGGTCGAAGTCATATTGCTGGACGGTAGACTCCTGAAAATCAGGATCGGTAATGATGGGGGACCGGAGGAACCTGTTACCCGTAAACGGCGGACCCGGTAGCATGTTGCCCACGAAATTTGGGAATGAGGAATTCGGCGGCAACTTTGGAAAGGGATACTCCAGGCTAGCGGTCGCGTTAGCGGCTCCGTTTAGCGAAGCATTCAACCCGAACGGCGGGTTAAGAGCTAGCAAGTAGCCATTCCCCGCAAAGCTGGTGCGATTCGCGTAGATGCCATATCCTCCTCGAACAACCAGGTCCCACGGCGAATGTGGCTGCCACGCGAAGCCGACGCGGGGTTCTGCGTGCGTCTGGACGGGGTGATTCACCAGAGTTGAATTCTCACGTGGAAACCCCGTTGGGGCATAACCGTGAAAGTTATCGGGCAGGACGAATCCCGATGAGATTGGATCCCCGAACCCACCTGTTGGGGGTGCAACGTAGAACTGCGGGAAGAAATTCGCTACACGACCGTCGACTTCGCTTGGTTGGCCATCGATCTCGACTCGAACCCCGAGATTCATGGTGAGTGTTGAAACCGGCAGCGGTTGCACGTTGCCCCACATGGGGAATTCCAGCAGCCACGCCTGAGAAGAAAATGTTTGAAAACAATGCGCCGTTCCCTCCTGCGCCAGCAGGCCCGGCGGGCAACCCGAGCAGAAAGTCAGGGAACGACACGATTACCATGAGACCGTGCGTGTTATCACTGAGGTGGTTGAACTGATTTCGGAAGACTTCAGTGCCCAAGCGAAAATTGTGCTTGCCCCGCGACAGGAATATGACGTCGGACGTATAAAAGTTGTTACCGGCTGTTTTGCCTCGGTCTTGTGCCGAGTTGCCTAAGTCAAAGGCTCCAAGAACCTCAATCTGTGGAATGATCCCTTCTTGAGGGTCGTTGAAGCGGTTTATCCCTACATCCTGATCGGTGAGCGTCCCTCCAGCAACACTTTGCCCCGCAAGACGAGAGAAGCCGAAGCGGAATTGGTTGATCGCTCGCGGCGAGAAAACGTGAGTCTCGGCGATTGCCAGATTCCGGTTCTGAAAGGCGCGGAGCGCCGGGAAGCCAGGCACAGTGGCGCCGAAGAAAGGAAGGTCTTGATTGGAGTTGGAAAAGAAGAACTTCACCGACAGCTCATCCGCCGGGCGCAGGTTGACGTCGAGATTTGTATTGAACTGGTCTTCGTTATAGTGCCCCGGCAGAACTGCGGTGTAGTTCACACCGCTACCCGAAGCCTGCGGACTTGGGATGACAAATGTTCCATCTGGGTTCTTCGCGTTCAAAAGATTGAGCGCTACCGGGTTAATATTCGAGCCATCCGAGGCTACGGCCACACCTCCGAATGCCCCGGTTTCGCCTCCGAATGCAGCTCCAAGCGAGGCTGGTGTGCGAGCCTGCGGTATCGGAGGAAGGCTCAAAGAGCGAACACTGCTGCTTAAGGATGCCGCATTCACATCCCGTGTGGCCTGATAGGAAACGAAGAAAAAGGCGCGCTTCTTTGACCAGGGCAGCGGTCCACCCAAAGTGCCACCGGGTTCGGAACGCCGAAATTTTCCCCTTGGCACGCCGGTTGCATTCGCAAAGAAATTATTCGCGTCTAGTGCCTCGTTGCGGCCGAAATAATAGGCATTCCCATGAAAATCGGCCGTTCCTGACCTTGTTTCTACGTTTACATTTGCGCCCGCTCCACGTCCATACTGCGCGTCGTAGAGCGAAGTCTGGACCTTGAACTCCTGAATAGTGTCCGGAGCGGGGATCGCGATCCCAGCTCCCCCGAAAGGAGTGACCTCGGTGATATTGGAGCTATAACTGTTCGCATCCACGCCGTTGAGCATGAAATTATTGTCGCCGCTACGCGAACCATTGGCGCGGATCTCCTGGCTTCCGGCCCCCAGTTGAGTTGCGTCCACGACATTCGTGTTTGTTCCGGCGGTTAGGCCGAGAATTTCGGTAAAATTGCGATCGACGAGCGGCAGGTCGACGATGGTTTGCTGATCGATGACTCGTCCGAGAGTAGCGTTCTCCGTTTGAAGGAGCGGGAGCTTGGCGCTTACCTCGATTTGTTCCTTTGCGCCCTTGATTGTCAGCTGAATCTTCAGCCGGCTCACCTCGGTGATTCGAACCTGAACGCCTTGCAAGACGAGTGGCTCAAATCGGGGCGCGCGAACCGTTAGGTCATAGTTGCCAGGACTGAGGAACGGGACCGAGAAATTTCCCTCGGCATCCGTAATGAGATCGCGCTCCTCCTGTGTGGCCTGACTTTTGACGACCAATGCCGCACCTGCGACCAGCGCTCCGGTGGGGTCGCTCACGGTTCCAGCGATTGCGCCGGTATTGGCCGTTTGGCCATACATCGGCAGAGCGCAGACAGCAAGCGCGAAAATTCTAAGCAAACTGCGTCTGCTGGCAACCGCAATCTTCCCCATGGCGAATCCTTGAAGATCACTTAAGGGCAAGCCCAGACCTGAGCGCATATTTTACAGCGGGCATGACTTTAATGAAGAGGATTGTCATGAACTGGCGCAATAAACTCGCGTACCAACTCTGAGAACGAAGAGGCGTTCGCTAGTTGTGCCGGAGATACTTGTTGGCTCAGGAATTGAGCTCGGACCAAACGACGAGCCGCATTGCCCAACAAGGTTTCCTAGAGGCGCTGCTGCCGGTGAGTCCGATTCAACTGTGATTCTGATCCCCAGGCATCAATCCCGCTTTTCAGTGCTGCATCTCTGAAATTCCGAGCGCTACGATCCAACCACTGATTCTGAATCAGTTGCTCGTCCATAGTACGGGCAATCTCGCCTTTCAACGGCGAAGTTCTTCGGGAACTCAAGGGCAGCTGTCGCACCGGAGGTCATTGCAGGCAGCCCGACA
>QIAK01000123.1 GCA_003225515.1 Acidobacteriota bacterium
CTCGATGCAATACGGCAATGAGTTGCCCGACGGAAGCCCCCACGTGCGCCATATTCTGGCGAGCCAGCTCCGATGACCAAACAGGCGACTGTTGCGCTTGACCAAACACCGCCAGACAGGTCGCAACAAGAATAAGTACCGATCCCAGAATGATGCGTCGACTGCGAACCCGGACCACCGTCACACTATTGACGCCCACAGTAGCGACTCCTTGCTGAGCTGGTTTTTCGCGTCACCCGATAAGCGGATGCACACATTTCAGTACGTTCCGTGCGACCGCCAATTCTGCTGTCTGCCTCTGAGATGCAGGTCGCAGTAATCAAAGCCGCCATGGTCAATTCGGTGGGGGAGAGTCGAAAGTTCATAGAAACGTTCTTTCCAATTCGGGCGTGCCAGACCTGAGACGCGAACTCCGCTCGGGTTGAACCCAATCAGTCC
The DNA here is from genome assembly GCA_003225515.1 of Acidobacteriota bacterium. Lineage (GTDB taxonomy): Bacteria > Acidobacteriota > Terriglobia > Terriglobales > Acidobacteriaceae > Sulfotelmatobacter. The sequence goes on from QIAK01000123.1 coordinate 439, forward strand.
GCAAAAGTTTCTTTTTCCATTACTGCAAAATACTCCCGCAAAAATTGGCATTACGTTTAGAGATGTGAATTAACGGCATTGAATCGAGCAAGTGCGCCGCTCGACATAGGGATAGAGGCTCCCCTTTCTTCCCTCTTCCCAAATAAAAGGAGCACCAAAAACTGGGTATGAAGCTAACGATACGGTTATAAATTATGGCTCCACAATGTCAGCAATCAGGTCTTCACCTTAGGGGATTCACCGGGTCACCGTAGAGCTTTTGATTAACTCCACAGGTGCGCTTAAAAAAAGGAACTACAACCCTTGTATGAAGTATGCAATTTTCCTAAGCTGCGCGAAGGTTGGTCTCATCAGGTCGGGGCTTACCTTGAGCCGATGGATTTGCCGTTTGCCGACGCAATATTTCGCGAATCGCGGTTAATATGCGGTCATTTGATGTGAGCATTTCATGTTGGCGCGAAGACTTCGTCCACCACACCAGCTTCAGTTTGACCACTCCAGAACTTGGGTCATCTCCGAGGTCAACTACTAAGGCTTCGACCGCCGGCGTGTCTAGCACACCGTCAACCTTCTTCGCAGTTTCCACCAGCAAAGACTTCAGTTCAGACAAGCCGTCTGGAGCGCTCGTTGAGAGTTCGTGTTCCCAACGCCGGTTTTCGAATGCCGTATTCACCGTTACGGAACGAGTGAATAACTCTGCGTTGGGGATAACCACACGCTTGCCATCGTATGTTTTGATCGTGGTTGCCCTGGTCTGAATATCCTCGACTGTTCCTTCGAAGGCATCCAGCTTGATCTGGTCGCCTACCCGAAATGGCTGTGCCCACAACAGCAACAGGCCGGCAAGAAAATTCTGCAGTATGTTCTGAAATGCAAATCCGATAGCAACGCTGCCAATTCCCAGAACTTTGATGAGATCGGAAGCTTGAAAAGATGGAGCTACGATTGCGAGCGCAACCAGCAGTCCGAGGAGAACAACCGCAGCGCCAGCTAATCGAGAAAACACCAGTCCTAGATTTCGACGGTGTTCCCGGGTCGCTCGCCGGATAATGCGGCTTAACAGAATGCTTCCAAAATAGAAAATTAGAAACACGACAATCGCAACAGCCACAGAGGGAAGCCGTGCCAGAGTGGCGTCAATCATGCGTTGGGCGGAGGACCAAATCGTATTCGAGTGCGGCATCGTGGTTTCGGGAACACACTTTCGCCCGTATGGGATGCTCGCGTGAGGAACTTAGTTTGTGCCAAGCACGACCGACGGCTAGGAAGAAATCTGTTGAAGGTCTGCCTGAAGTGGGACAAATACGGTGAACACCCGATGAACATCCTAATCATCTGCCGTTATAAAGCCTTTACTGCTGCGGAGAAAACCAAATCATGATTAATAACTCCCAACAACCCGACGATGAGCGCTCACTCGATAGAAAAACCGATCTGCAGGCACGATTAGACGAACTCGGGACCGATCCAGGGCAAGTGGGCGACCGAAGTGCGGGACAAGCTGGTGATTCGCAGGCTCTTTCGTCCGTCGAAGATGTCAGCAACGAGTCTGTGGAGGAGTTAGCGGACACCGACCAGGCGACCGAAGCTGCCGTAGTGGAAGGAGTCGAGGATGCCGCAGATCACCCAGAACGCCCGGTTCATACTCACGAGGAATATGGGCGGCCAGACGATGTGCCTCCAAAGAGCAGAAACCGTAACGCGGCTTGAGAGCTGACCTAACGCGGAATGCTCGCGATCTCGGTGTGTGCAGAAATCGCTCTTTTTGTCTCGGGGAACCGCTGTATAGATGTATCCGACGGAAAGCGGCAGAATTTCCAGGTAGACGCTCACAGAATGGGTGCATCCAATGTGTGCGCCAAATGAATCGATATCAGCTCATTTTTGGAGGTTGCATATGCGGAAAGTACTACTGCTCGCTTCCGTCTTGCTAATGGGAGCGGCCTGGGCCATAGCGCAGGATAATACCAGCCAACCAAGCACCAGTAGTGGGACCTCAAGTCAAACTGCAAGCGCAAGCGCAAACGCCGGCGGGGAAACCACTGTTAAGGGTTGTCTAAGTGGTTCCAACGGCAGCTACACGATTCGCGACAAGAACGGAAACACCTATCAACTCACCGGAGACACAGCCAAGCTCAGCGAACACGTTGGCCACGAAGTGAAGGTTATGGGGACGACGAGTTCTGGCTCGGCATCGGCGAGCGCCGGAACGTCAACCGCTACCACAGGGTCGAGCGGCAATTCTCAGACTCTTCAGGTTAGCTCCGTAAAGCATGTTTCGAAGACTTGCGAAAACGGAGGCATGTCGAAATAACCCGACAACTCCCTGAACTAGACCGCCCAGCCAGCATGGCTGGGCTTTTTTGTGCCGGTGAACTCCCCCTCGCACATCATCTCTCACCATCTTTTATGACGATCACGCCGCTTCACGAGATACGGGCTTGGTATGGATCGTCTGCGGTTTACCGTGGGGTGGACGTCGTATTTCCTGATGCTTATCTGGTCGTCTCTTGGACACCAAGTCTGCAATTTGAACGGCTCGCTTCACTCGCGCCGATTCGTAAATCGCCTTCACAATGCGTACATCTGCTAAACCCTCCTGCCCAGAGGATTCAGGTTCCTTGTTCTTGAGAATGCAATCGGAAAAATAGACCAGCTCGGCAGCGAATTGATCGCGCTTAGGAAATGCCTTGTTTGTCTTCTTTTCGTCAATGATCAACTCATGCTTGATCCCGGTGGCATATTCATAAGCTGGATCGGAGCGAAGCACGCCCTTTGTTCCAATCAGAGAATAGCGGCTTACATCGACCGCGCCAAAACTGCAGGTGAATGTGGCCAAGCGCTCTTCAGGGAAGCGCATCACAACCGACATCATTTCCTCTACATGTTTGAATCGCTCTTCGCCATTGTTTGCTGAGGCCGCAATGACTTCGGTCGGCTCAGCTTGAAACAGGTAGCGGGCTGCGTTGATGCAATAAACGCCCATGTCGTAAAGGGGCCCGCCACCGCGCGCCGAAAGTTCGTTCACACGAACGTTGTCGTCCGAAACCTGTTGTGAAAACTCAGAAGTGAAGATTCGAAGGTCACCGAGTTTCCGGCTCTGGGCAAGGCGAATCGCTTCCAGGTTTCCGGCTTCGAAGTGAAGACGATATGCAATCATCAGTTTCACATGATTCTGCTGCGCAGCCGCAATCATGGCTTCGCAGTCCTCTACAGTAACCGCCATCGGCTTTTCGCAAAGCACGTGTACTCCGGCTGCCGCGGCTCGAACCGCATACTCTCGGTGCAGATGGTTCGGTAGCGCAAGGTACACGGCATCGACATTGGAAAGAGCGCGCCCATAGTCCTCGTACGAATACAGATGCTGGAGCCCGTACTTGCTCCCCAATACCTTCAGTTTCTCCGAATCACTGGAGATCAGGGCGAATAGTTCCGAATTCTCTGCAGTCTTGAATGCCGGCAGAACCGCCTCCTGAGCTATGTGCCCCAGGCCGACCACCGCGTACCGAACCCTTCCTTTCGAATTTCCATGCCGCTTCATACACTCCTCCGACCGTCGCCGTTGCGCACTACGAGTTGGTGCTTGGAACGGAAGACATCCCAAGACTGCAACCCCGGCAGTTCGAAGTTGGATGCGCATTTTGGCGCTCCGGATAACGCTCGATTTAGGCGCTCTAAAGGAGAGTTCGCGCTTTTTTCG
>QIAK01000248.1 GCA_003225515.1 Acidobacteriota bacterium
CGTCCTTCAAGTCGAACGCAAAGGTAAATTGCAATACCTCGCTTTCGAGATGGAGTGAACTCGAATCAGCAGCCCCAGGCATGCACGTGGGTATGAACTTGCTTCGCCATTATGTCTTGGACCGGCGCTGCGGTGGCAATCCTGGGACAAGATGACTTAACTTATGTTCCCTTTCCGCATATCGAGGTTCTCTGTGCGGCCTGGGTCAGCTGTTGTGCTGCGCTATGGAACGGGAATAGTCTCGGTAGCGATATCGCTGGGAATAGCGCTGTTCCTAAGACATGACAATTTGCCACATCCGTTCATCTCTTTCTCCCTTGCTGCGATTGCGGTCACCTTTTGGTCCGCCGGCACCGGTCCCGGACTGGTTGCGCTCCTATTGTCCTACCTGGCTTTGAGCGCTCTGTTTGTTCCGGGAAAGATCCTCGGCTCTTCGTCGGAACCCTACCTCGCCTTTTACGGGATTTTTGGCACAGCCGTCAGCTGGTTCAGTACCTCACGCCGCCGGGCAGAACGATTGCTCACACGGGCCCGCGATCATCTGGAATCGCGTGTGGCAGAACGAACACGCGAACTTGAGCAGTCCAACGAAGAACTGCAGGGCACCCACGCAAAACTGCAGCACGAGAAAGACCGGCTCAAATTACTTCTGGACCTGAACAACAGCATTGTCTCGAAATTGGATCTCAGGGACCTGCTTCGTGACATTTCCGCGAGTGTGAGACGCCTCATGCAATGCGATGCGGTGGGCGTCACCTTGCCGGATCCGGAAACTGGCGAGTTGAAGCTGTTTGCCTTGGATTTTCCCGGTGCGAAGGGATTCCTTAGAGAAGAGATGACACGCCCATCCGGCTCGCTTGCCAACAAGGCATTCAGCACCGGTGATCCTATGACATTCATTATTGGGCAGGATGTCGGGACGGTAGAAGCGGACTTCGGGAGGGAAGGTCTGCAATCAGCCTGTTGGCTACTCTTGATTAGCCGTACTCGAGTGCTGGGCGTTCTAGGACTCTCTCGACTGCAGGCAATTCGCTTCTCTCAAGAGGATGTCCACTTTCTGACGCAAGTTGCAACGCAGGTAGCGATTGCAGTGGAAAACGCGCTGTCCTATCGCAAGATATCCCAGCTCAGCGACAAGCTCGCACAAGAGAAGCTCTATCTGGAGGACGAGATTCGCAGCGAAGCTAATTTTGAGGAGATCGTCGGCAAAAGTCAGGCCCTGCACCGGGTTTTGAAACTTGTGGAGACAGTGGCACCAACCGACTCTACCGTCCTTATCTTCGGCGAGACGGGTACAGGTAAGGAATTGATTGCCCGTGCCATTCATGACCTGAGTTCGCGCAGTTCAAACACTTTCGTGAGACTGAATTGTGCCGCCCTCCCTGCAGGGCTGCTGGAGAGCGAACTGTTCGGCCACGAAAAAGGTGCGTTCACGGGAGCGATCGCCCAGCGCATCGGGCGCCTGGAACTTGCAAACCACGGGACTATTTTTTTGGATGAAATCGGGGAAATCCCGCTTGAGCTCCAGCCGAAACTGCTTCGCGTTCTCCAGGAACGAGACTTTGAGCGATTGGGAGGCACCCGAACCATTCGGACCGATGTGCGCTTGATTGCAGCAACCAATCGCGACCTGGCAGCCATGGTTCAAGAACAGAAGTTTCGCGCCGATCTATTCTTTCGCTTAAACGTATTCCCAGTTGAGCTTCCGCCTCTGCGCGAGCGCGCTGAGGATATTCCGCTCTTGGTCCGGCATTTCGCTGAGGAGTTTTCCCGCCGTATGGGCAGGAAAGTCGAAGCTATATCGTCGCAGACGATGAACGCTCTGCGCGAGTATCAATGGCCGGGTAACATTCGTGAACTGCAGAACATTATCGAACGATCTGTCATCCTTTCGTCCGGCCCAAGCCTGAACGTGCCTATGGCGGAACTGCATCCTCTCGCGATGCCCGCGTCAGCCAACAAGGCGCCAGCGAAATCGACAAGACGGACGCCCGTCCGAAGCATTCTCGCGGAAGTGGACCGTAATCAAATCATTGGTGCCCTCAAAGGTGCCGGCGGCCGTATTGGCGGACCAAGTGGGGCTGCTGCCCGCCTTGGACTCAAGCGGACTACGTTCATCACGCGGATGAAGAAACTTGGCATCAGCCCAAGCCCGGTGTCGCAACTCAAAATGGACAGCACCGACACTTCCGGCACTTCCGACATCTCGACCGTACAAAACTCCCCCAGCGACATAACCTCCTCAGAATAAATCCCTTCGAGGCACAAACGTCTCCCGCGTCGCTTTGGTATCTGCCGTGCCTTATCCAAGTGCGAAAGGAAAGGCGCGACGCTGATGCATGACTTACTGACCTCGAACTTGAGTTCGCTCTTGGCTGAGAGGAAGCGGGCCATGGCACGGCGAAACTAAAAGGAGGAAATATGAAAAAGCTTCTTGCTCTAGTCACTCTTGCAGTCTGCGTGTCGGCCCCGTCATTCGGAGCCGACGTTGTGGGTCACTCCGCTAAGGTTGCGGGCAAAGACACCTACAAGGCCGCGAAGGTGTCTGCCAAGGATACCGGCAAGGCAGCAAAATCGGTCGTCAAGTTTCTTTTCTAAGGTGGGGTCGAAACACAAATATTTCTCAAGGAGATGAATCATATGAAAATCAACAAAGGTTACATTGCTGTAGGTTTGGTCATTGCTTTTGCTCTTTTCTTCGAACTCGCGGCCCATGCCGACGAGTCTGACGAAGCCACCTTGATGAGCTTCAGTGCCCCCGTTCAGATCCCAGGACAGGTTTTGCCCGCGGGAACGTATCTTTTCGAACTGGCTGATCATGGCTCCGAACCAAATGTAGTTCAAGTCTTCAGTTCGGACCGGGCTAAACTGTACGGAACTTTTCAAACGATCTCAACTGAGCGTCCAGATCCCGCGGATGATACTACAGTCACGCTGGCAGAGCCGGAAGCCGGAGGAACTCCAATCCTGGTGAAATGGTTCTATCCCGGACGCGACATCGGAAACGAATTCCTATATTCCAAGCAGACAGAGAAGGAATTGGCACGAGACAGTCAGCGGACCATCGTGCCGCGTCAACAACCAACCCCTAACTCGGAAACTACCACCGGAGCTGGCAACTGAGTGGATAGCCTGGCATTCGCTCGCGCGCACCGCGATTGAGGACAACGCGATTGCGAGTGAATGCCAGGCAAATTCTCACGCAGGAATGAGAAGGAGATCTTATGATTGCCCCTGGTGCGAATCTTCGCACGTTACGCGAACAACTAGGCCTTACTATGCGCGATGTAGAGGCCGCAAGCCAGCGTCTCGTTGGCAGATACAACAACCAAAGGTATCTGATCACGACTGGGGGACTCGCGGATTTCGAAACCAAGGGGGTCACGCCCGGCGTTCACCAGCTTTACTCCCTGGCAATCATCTACCGCCTTGAATTTAATAGAATCCTGAGCTGGTATGGTGTCGATTTGAATCAGACCGCTTCAGACCTCGAAACTTCTGCGCCACCGCGAACCCATTTTTCTCAGGCGCTTCCAAACACGGCGGAAATAGCGAAGCCGATACGGATTGACCAAAGTTTTGATCCACGCACAACATCAAATTTCGCGCCCATGGTCAAGCAGTGGGGTACGGTTCCCTTGGCATATCTCCAGCAGTTAGCTAAGAAAGATTACAGCTATGGGTACATTGGCAGCGAAGATCTGACGATGGATCCCATTCTCCCGCCGGGCAGTTTCGTCCAGGTGGACGAGTCTCGGAACAAAGTGTTCGAAGGAGACTGGCGATCAGAGTACTACCGTCCGATCTACTTCGTCGAGACCCGGGAAGGTTATACCTGCTGCTGGTGCACAGTCGGGTAAGGAACTTATTCTTATGCCGCATCCGCTCTCCCCTGCTCGGCCAAAAGTTCTGCCTGCCCTAGAGGCGGATGTGCTTGGGCAAGTTGTTGGAGTGGCAATGAGACTCGGCGACCCGCGGAAGGGAAACGATGCTGAAGATTTCGAAGATCGACACTGAGACCGAGCAAAGGCTCATTCTCGAGGGCCGGCTCGCTAACCCTTGGATTGCGGACCTTGATTCCCACTGGAAGGAAACCCGTTACGCTCATTCCGAACGTGACTTTCTAGTTGATCTCAGGGGGGTCGTGCGGATCGACAACGCAGGTGAATGTGCTCTCGCGATGATGAAAGCGGAAGGAGCGCGATTTCTGGCCAGTGGCATTCGCATGAAACATTTGGTACAAAATCTTGAGGCGAATGCGCAGGAGAACCACTGCACAGATAACGGCACTCACCCGACCTAGGTTCTGATACCCGTATGCGTAATTGTCATCGCCGTGAAACCGAGCTAGAGTTACGCACAGAGCCAGCGTTCGCCTTAGGCTCCTGCAAAACCTGAGGGTATGGATGAAGCCAGCAGACACATCCACGGTGTTCGTCATTGATGACGATCCCTTGGTGCGTGACGCCATTCAAGGCATGCTGAAGTCGGTTGGCCTGCATTCCGAGGCCTTCGAGACGCCGCAAGAGTTCCTGCGCAGCAAGCGGTCTGATGGACCGAGTTGCCTTATTCTGGACGTGAGACTCCGTGGCGCCAACGGCCTCGACTTTCAGCATGAGTTGACCGGTGCAGGCATCCGGATTCCGATTATCTTCATCACCGGCTATGGAGACATTCCCATGTCCGTGAAGGCGATGAAGTCCGGCGCGGTTGAGTTCCTGACGAAACCCTTCCGCGACCAGGACCTGCTGGATGCGATCCACCAGGCATTGGATCGCGACCGGGTAGCTCGCCAACAGCAGAGTGAGCTTGCCGAGTTACGAAGGCGCTATGAATCTTTGACCGCACGCGAGCGCGAGGTCATGAGCCTAGTGGTTTCAGGCATGCTCAACAAACAAGTTGCGTTTGAGCTGGGAACCAGCGAAATCACCGTGAAGATTCAACGCGGCCAGGTCATGCGGAAGATGCAGGCTGAGTCACTGGCGGAACTAGTGAGAATGGCTGCCAAGCTTGAGCTTCCGCATGGAAGGAGTCTAGGGCCGTCCTGAACTGGCCACGAATGAACGGGTTATCCAAACTCCAAAGTTATGGCCTGGCGGCGATTTCCTGCGGCATTGCGTTGCCGGTGGCATGGCCTATCGATGCACCTGCGTCGTGTTTCCTGCTCGCCGTCATGGTAAGCAGTCTCTTCGGAGGTTTAGGGCCGGGTCTTCTATCTGTCGCTCTTTCCGCTATCGGCTACGAACACTTCTTCCTTTGGAGGACCGCTCCTCCAGCCCACGAACCGGCTGCCTTCTTCCGATTTGCAGCCTTCCTGGTGGCGACCTTGCTGGTCACAGGATTAATGGATCTGAAACGCCGCGCAGAGCAATCTCGCACTCATGCCGAGGAAGCTTTGCGTCAGGCCAACTCGGATCTCGCCCGCGTCAGCCGTGTGACCACAATGGGAGAACTCACTGCTTCCCTGGCGCACGAAGTGAACCAACCGATTGCTGCCGCGGTAACCGACGCCAACACGTGCATGCGATGGCTCACGCGCGAGGCACCCGACCTCGAAGAGGCGCGCGAAGCCGCATTGAGAACCATTAAAGACGTGACACGCGCAGCGGAGATCATCAGCCGCGTCCGGCAGATCTTCAAGAAAGGGACTCCAGAGCGAGAGTTAGTGGATGTCAACGAAATCATTCGGGAGATGGAGGTCTTGGTGCGCGCTGAATCTACCCGATACTCCATAGCCGTCGATACCGATCTATTGGCAAATCTTCCGGATGTCATGGCGGATCGATTGCAACTGCAGCAAGTACTGATGAACCTCATCGTTAACAGCGTTGACGCGATGAGGGATATGGAGGGGACGCGCGAGCTGACCATCCGTTCGCAGCAAACCGAAGACGGCCAACTCATGGTGTCTGTGAGCGATACAGGCGTGGGACTCCCACCGCAGCAAGCCGAGCAGATCTTCGACGCATTTTTCACCACCAAACCTCAAGGGACTGGCATGGGACTCCGGATCAGCCGCTCCATCGTCGAATCGCATGGCGGACGCATATGGGCCGCCACCAACTCTCCCCGGGGTGCAATCTTTCTCCTCACCCTTCCTGCCAAAGCCGACGGCCATGAACAATAGTCGCGACCGCTGGCGCATCATTTAGGTCGGTGTTACGGATTTCATACCAACGTATGATTGCTCGCTCACCAGCGAACCGATACCTTGCAAGCATGGTAAGTCCGAGGAAGGCGAAAATGGTCACGATTGTTGATGACGATGAACTGATGCGCAGCGCACTTCAAGGCATGCTGAAATCCGTCGGATTGCCATCAAAGGCATTTGCCTCGGCCGAAGACTTTCTCAAATCCGGCCAGCAGCATGAGACTGCATGCCTG
>QIAK01000249.1 GCA_003225515.1 Acidobacteriota bacterium
CCTTCGTAAGGTTGAATTGCGCGGCCATTCCCCTGGATTTGTTGGAGAGCGAACTCTTTGGTCACGAGAAAGGCGCATTCACCGGCGCCATCGCGCAAAAGATTGGGCGCTTCGAACTGGCCGATAAGGGAACGCTTTTCCTGGACGAAGTTGGTGATATTCCGCCGGCCTTGCAGCCGAAGTTGCTGCGCGTTCTGCAGGAACAAGAGTTCGAGCGC
>QIAK01000250.1 GCA_003225515.1 Acidobacteriota bacterium
GCCGTCAGGAAGGTAGGTCGCTGACATGTACGAAATGTTATCGCGGGTCAACTGGCGAGATTCACCGGCTCCGCTCGGCACCACGCTCAACACCCCGCCCTTGGCCGGTTTTGTGATCACCCACTTCTCATCGGGAGAAAGCGCCAGGCCGATGCCCTCGCCAATCCGTACTGGAGGCGATCCGTCGATGTCGCGCAGGAAGACGGTATAGTTGGGGCCACCTCCATCCGCTTCTTCCTCGAACAAAATTTTCTTTCCGTCGCGACTCATATCGCGCATGATCGCCCATCCCAGCCAGCCCAACTCCCGCTCCTGTTTTGCGTTCAGCAAACCGCCCCTGAGCCCGAGACGCTTCTGATTCACGAGCACGAGCGGCACTCCGCCGCGGATGTCTTCCAGCCACATTCCGCCGGGGACGCTGGTGATGGTGCGCAGCTTGCCGCCGAGAGTTACGCCACGCAGATCCTGGGCGCTGCCCCAGCTCGAAGAAGTGAACCAAATCTCGTCTCCGCTCGGAGACCACACGATCCCCTGGGCCGCCGTCCATCCCGATGAGAGCTTCCTCTCGCGCCCCTCCATATCAATGACGGCAATGGAACCCTGGTCGTCGCCGCCGGCATTCTCGTGGTCGGCGAAGGCGATCCATTTTCCATCAGGCGAAATTTTGGGATGGCTGATCCAGTTAATGCCGTCCAACAGCACTTTGCCGATCGGATATTCCAATCGCCAGTGACGGTTTTCAGGTACGTAGCGGACGACCGCCATCGTCTCGCCATTTGCGGACCAATCAGCGTCCTGTACATTGTTGAGCACTTCGCGGGGCGCGCCCCCGCCCAGGGGGACGCGCGCGAGGGTTCCCGCCCGGGCGTACCCTCCGTAAGTCACGCTGTTGAGCCGAATCGCCAACTCTCCGCTTTTCGAGATGGCTAACAACTCTGCGTCCTTCAGTCCGAGTTCGCGGGAGCCGGTGTCATCGACGCGGGCCATGTAAAGTTGCGCCTGGCCACCTTCCCACCTCGCCTGATAGACGATGCTGCCATCAGGTGTGTAGCGGGCTTTGCCGATTTGGCCCATACGGAACGTGATTTGCTTATATTCGGCGGTCGCAGCGCTGCCGCTGCCGCGACCGAGCCACCATCCGAGCCCCAACATCGCACCCGCAAAAACCATCACGGCCGCCGCGACCGCGAATAAGCGACGCGAATTGCCCACTCGTACCTGTTCCACTGCCGCTTGCGCGCCCGATTTCGTGCTGGCGGAAATTTCGGTGAGCGCTTCCAGATCGAATGCCAGATCACCGGCGGACTGGAAACGCTGGGATGGATGCTTTTCCAGGCAATGACGCACGATTCGGTCGAGGCCTGGCGGAACATTGCGTGCGGTTTCGGAGAGCTCCGGCGTCTCTTCTTTCAGGATCGCGCTCATGACGTCGGCCGAGGTCTCGCCGTGGAAGGCGCGCTTGCCCGAGATCATTTCGTAGAGGATCGCGCCAAAGGAAAAAATATCGGAGCGATGATCGGCAGGCTTGCTGCGAACCTGTTCGGGCGACATGTATCCGGCCGTGCCCATGACTACGCCGGCTTCGGTAGCGACCTGAATGGTGGGCGCGTCACCGCTACCGTCCTGCGTCTCCGGGCGCGTTAGTTTCGCTAAACCAAAATCCAGGATCTTTACGCGGCCGTCGGTCGTCAGGAAAAGATTCTCCGGCTTCAGGTCGCGATGCACGATTCCCTTCTCGTGCGCCACGGCGAGCCCCTTGGCTACCTGCGTGGCATAGTCAATGACTCGACGAATGGGCAGCGCGCCATTGCGCAGCCGCTCGCGCAGAGTCTCGCCTTCCAGTAATTCCGAAACCACATACGGCGCGCCCTGCTCTTCTCCGATATCGAAGATGGAGAGGATGTTGGGATGGTTCAGTGCCGCGGCCGCACGGGCCTCCTGCGCGAAGCGCTGCAGACGTTCGCGATCCGCCGAATAAGATGCCGGCAGCACTTTGATGGCGACGATGCGATCGAGGCGCGAATCGTGGGCGCGGTACACTTCGCCCATCCCGCCCGCACCGAGCATGGATTGGATTTCGTAAGGGCCTAGCTTCTTGCCGGGGATCAATGCCATAGGTCGCGGCGATTATAACCGCATTGTGGGCATCTGAGGTGGATAACCCGCATTCGTCGGAGGGTGGAGACGACCTTCGTTTCACTCAGGATTTCGGCAGCGGTCTTCGGTTTCGCTCACGACCGCTAGACACCTCAACTTCCATTTCTTCTGCCATTTGCAGCATCTTGTTGACACTATTCCAATTGCGGGCGGTTTGGACGACCATGGGAGCTTTGAGTTGCCGGCTCCGCTGGGAAAATAGATGTAGAGCTCGCGGCCTTTCAGATGCACTTCTTCGGGAAACTTCTTCAAGGTAGGAAGAAAAGTCCGCGCTTCTGGAGGCGGCTCGGCGGCGAGGAAAGTTACGAGAATCTTGCCGGGTTCGAGATCAGGGCGATCGGCGAATGGGCTGGCGGCGATTGTTTTTCTCAGTTCGTCAGGGGTGCGAAGGATGACTTCAGGGCAGCATTTGAATTTACGTTCGATCGCACTCTGGATCTTCTTCGCCAGCACAGCGGAGTTCTTCTCTTTCGTAAAGAAGATGACGTTGCCACTCTGTATATAGGTGCGCGCGCTCTCGCATTTCAATGATTTGTAGAGGGCGCGGAGGGCGTCCATTTGGATTTTGTTGTGGCCGCCAACGTTGATGCCGCGGAGCATGGAAATCAGGACTGGCATGGCTTCTAGTTTTTAGCAACCCAATCCAGATGGGTGGATCGCTTGGCTATCTTAGTCCATGTTGCTCCTGGATCGCCGGCTTTTGACCAACGCCCTTCATTTGCTCTTCAGTGGTGAAGAAGGAAAGCATGGCCTACTGAGTATGTGGAACCAAGAGAATCACTTTGACTTAGCCTTGGTTCGACAGGAGAATCAGGAAAGCTCTGGCCGCGGCTCTCGTCCAAGGCCGTCGTTCGATTTGGATGATTGGCGATTGAATGACTGGCGAGGTGATTTCTTTCGGTCGCAGCACTCGCGACTTTGCGGGCTATCAGGCCCAGGGAGAAGTGATATGTCGGGACAAGTGGTTTTGTATTTTGAAGATCAGGCAGACGCACTGCGTTTCGCGCTCGCCGCTGGTTCGGTGATGGCAGGAGAGGGTGCGAAGTTCACTAGCGATCTGGTGCAAGAAACGGCACGCGTCACACGCATCCGCCTGGACACGGTGAATGCGGGAGGATCGAAGAAGGCAAATCCCGTGCGCGTGGCATAGTCTGGACGATGATCAAGGGCCGCTGCGGCAAAATCCTGCCGGGCTGCGCCCGCGCACTGGCTAATGCGCCGGTCCCATACACCCCTTCCATACCGGGAACCGCAAAAAAAAATTATGCTGTGCCGGCGTTAGTGAAGGCCTCAAGCGCGTCCGAGAGCGTGGGGAACATCAGAAAAATCTGCTCGACCTTGGTGATCTCGAAGACTTTCCGCACGCGTTTGTTGACGCCCGTGAGGGCCATGCGGCGTCCGGACTTCGTGCAGGAAGTACAGGCACTGACCAGCGAACCTAACCCCGAGGAATCGAGATAGGGCACGTTGGTCAAATCCAGAATCATGGTCGGAGCATCTTCGCGACGGACCGCATTCATGAAAGGAGAAACGTTCTCCATGGTCAACGGCCCACGAAAACTCAGCACTCCCCGATCCAGGCGTTCGATCTCGAGCGGCTCTGATGCCATGGCGCAGCGATTCTAGGCCAGATGGCACTGTCGGTTCAAGTGGAGACGCCGGCCGATAACGTTTCAGCTTGAAATCATGTAAGTCCGCTCTTGGTGGCGTCGTCCTGAACGGAGCCGTTCTTTCAGGCGGAGTGAAGGATCTCAGCCCTACCGGTTCCACACTCGCATTTGAAATTCATGATTCAACCCGTGCGTCGGGCTGATAGAAGGTTCAGGATCTCGCGCAGGCCCTGACGGATATGTTGGATTTCTGGAGCGGAGCGGGATGGGAATGGAATCGCGGCTGGCGTTTTGTCCGTTTTGATTTCTGCGCGCAGATGCTGGCGTGCGCCGGAGATGGTGAATCCCTGATCATAGAGCAGCTGTTTGATGCGCAGAACGTTTTCGACGTCGCGCTTGCGGTACATACGCTGGCCGGTGCTGCTCTTGACTGGCTTCAGTTGTGGGAATTCAGATTCCCAGAACCGCAGCACGTAGGCGGGCAGGTGGCACAACGTTGCCACTTCGCCGATGCGAAAATAAAGTTTGTCAGGGATGAGGACTTCCGCCGCGTTGTGCTTCGCCGTGTTCTTTTTGCGCGGTGCCATGTTCGTAGTGCGCCGAGTAGCGCGTGGTCTGCCTATTGTGACACACAGGCGCTGCCCCGCATGCAAGAATTTCGCGGCCGCCATTGAGTAGGTTGTTCACCGAACCATTCAGGGGCAGGTGAGCGTGGCCGAACCGAAGATCGCGAGCTGTGGGCCCGAGTCGGGGTTCACGACTTTCCCCGATCGGGTGCCGGCGACGATGGTCGCAGTTCCCACGTATGTGGCGCTGCATTGGGCCACCCCGTTCTGGTCCACGGTCGCGTACGGAGCAACGTAGCCATTGCATACCCCGAGCCGTCGCCGACACACCGTAGAACATCCGGGCTGGTGAGAACTACCGAGGATGGCGGCTTGCTGAATGTTCCGGCAGCAGTAAATGAAACCTGTCCGTTGGAAAAAGTTTGTGCGCCCGCACTGTTGGGACTCAGGGTGACGGTTTGAAGTTGGCGACTGCTGCCGCATCCTGAAATAACCAGATTGATCAGCAACAGAGGAGTGCCCGAAGGACTGCGATGCGCGCCATGGGATCTGCGATCATTCCGAAGCAATTCAGGATTCGATCACCCTGGTTCGATAACCCTGGTTGAAAATTGATGTTGCTTTTTTGGTCAGCGCGGAATATTTGGATTTGCTCGCAGGTGCCGTCAAAGGAAAAGCCCCTCGAGAGGTGCTTCTCTGGAGAGGCCAGTGAGAAATCGTAGAGTATGCGAGTAGCTCTCGCGTACAGTTAGTGTTTCTTCTTTTTTGCCTTCTTTTTCGTTGCCATGAAGGATTCCTCCGTGTGAACGATTTTCCCTTGTTCAAAATCTCGACTACGTGGCCCTTGTTTCTCGATCAACCCCACTTGTAGTGTGGGAAGACCATATAACACAAGATATTGCGGCACGGTAAACAAACTGTCAACAGAATTCTGTGCAGTTTTGAGGAATTCTTGAGCTTGCCGAAAGTTGTC
>QIAK01000251.1:0-504 GCA_003225515.1 Acidobacteriota bacterium
AGTCCGCCCATCAGCTTTCGCAACATCTGGGTTCGACCGCTCGACTGATTTGTGTCTGGAAAGAGGTCAGATACCGGTTTGCAAAAGCAGCAACTAATTCTGCCGTTTCTTGCGGCACCAGCTTGCATACCTCATCGTAGAAATCGATTGTTCAGATAAGTATTTTGCCGAGAACCGCAGGAATCGCAGAACCCAAAAAACCTCTGAAATTGGGCTGAAAACTAAAGTACTAGAACCTCAAAATGTGCAAATCTCAAATCCGGAAGGATTTCAATCGCTTGCCGCGAGCGCACATGTTAATGTCCGGTGAATTGAATAACTGGTTACTATTCATGGCTTTAAAGATGGAGAACGTCTGCTCTCGAAACCGACCGATTGGTCTCTCCAGCGAAGAAATTCCGCGAGGGGTTTCAATTCCACAACCTTTTCCACAGGCTGAGTGCGATTTTTCGGGAGTGCCGCAAACCTAAATTCCTGAGGTACTTACCTCGGCATCTCTAGGGT
>QIAK01000251.1:614-5286 GCA_003225515.1 Acidobacteriota bacterium
TGCTTGGCGATAATGATCTCGGCTTTGCCTTGCAATTCCTGATCGTCGGGCTTGTAGATCTCTTCGCGGAAAATAAACATCACGAGATCGGCATCCTGTTCAATCGATCCCGACTCGCGCAAGTCGGCGAGTTGCGGACGATGATCTCCGCCTCGGCTTTCCGGAGCGCGGCTCAACTGCGACAACGCAATCACCGGCACGCTCAATTCTTTTGCCAGCGCCTTCAGGCCGCGTGAAATCGCCGAGACTTCCTGCGTACGATTCTCAAAGCGCTTGCCTCCGCCCGACATCAACTGCAGGTAGTCCACGATGATCAGGTCGAGCTTTCCGCCTTGCGCCTGCTTCAGGCGACGTGCCTTCGCCCGCATCTCGCTTAACGAAATGCCGGGAGTGTCATCGATAAAAATCGGCGCGTGCGCCAGTTGCTCCATTGCGCGCACAACTTTCTTGGTGTCATCCTGCCAAAGCGAACCGGTACGCATCTTGTGCGCGTCGACTCGCGCCTGCGAACACAGCAGCGCAAAGCATACGCGTCAGCAGCGACTCTTTCGACATTTCGAGCGAGAACACCGCGACCACCTTGCCGTCATGCACGGCCGCATTTTGCGCGATGTTGATCGCCCACGCCGTCTTGCCCATCGAAGGCCGCGCCGCAATAATCACCAGATCCGAACGCTGCAGGCCCGAGGTCATCTCGTCGAGATCAATGTAATGGGTTGCCAAGCCCGTGATGCGCTGGCCCCGTTGCAGCAGTGCGTCGACCGATCCAAAGGATTCGCGGACGATTTCCTGCACTCCCATGAACCCGCGCCCGATGCGTTTATCTGAGAGCTGAAAAATAGCGGCTTCGGCATCGCTGAGGACGTCTTCAGCGGCGTCCCCCTGGTCCGACGCTCGCGCAATCGCCGTTGTCGCTGCGGAGATCAAGCCGCGCAGCAACGCCTTATCACGGACAATCTTGACGTAGTGCTCAATACTCGGCCGGTCGGGCACGCCGTCAACCAGGCTCGATACGTAGGCGACGTCGCCGATCGGCTGCAAGTCTTTGTGCCGGTCGAGCTCCTCGATCAGCGTGATCATGTCGATCGGCCGGGAAGACTCAGCCAGATCGACCATCCGCGAGTAGATTCGCCGGTGCGAGTCCAGCGAAAAATCCTCGATGCGCAAATGTTCTGCAGCCTGGTTGTAGGCAAAGTTGTCGAGCAGGATCGCGCCTAGAATCGAACGTTCGGCCTCTACGTTCGCGGGAAGTGTGCTGATGCTGTAGTCGGTGGTCGCCATGGTCTGCTCAGAACTCTGCCCCATTTCGCAAACCAGCATAAGCGAATACAAAGCGAAACACAAAATGAATTGTGCAGAAGCTGTGAACGCCTCGCCTATGTTGTGGAAAGCTCGCGAAAACCGGTCCTCGAATCAAAGATGGCAGGACGACTTACGCATCCGTCGCTCCCCGAAAGCAGTTGACGCCAAGCTATTCCTAAGTTCCAATGGGGAACTTCATGGTTCCGCATTCCAACCTCCCCGCCGCATCATCGACCACTGACGCCGGTTTGATTCGGACGTTCATGCCGGAACTCGACACCATCCGCGGTATCGCCGTGCTGGCCGTGGTGCTGCTTCATGGCTTCTACTGGCACTATGCGGGATTTTCTTTCGGCCCATTGGCCCGCGCCTTCGTTCTCATCACGGCCCCGGGATGGCTAGGAGTCAACTTATTCTTCGTGCTTTCCGGATTCCTGATCACCGGTATCCTGGTTGATTCCAGAAATCGTCCGGACTACTATCGCCGCTTCTACACACGACGCGCTCTTCGCATTTTGCCCGCCTATTACGCCCTGCTGCTCTCTATCTTGGTGCTGCACAGCGCCTCTTCCGCGTTTGTGGGCCTCAGCTTCATTTATCTCGCGAACGTCACAAATTTTTTTCATGTGGCTTGTGATTACGGCCCGCTATGGTCACTGGCCGTAGAGGAACATTTCTACATTCTCTGGCCCGCAGTCGTTAAAAAGGTGACCACGCGCCACCTCGTATGGGTCTCGGCGGCGATAGTGGCCGGTGTTCCGATTCTTCGCGGGATTTCCTACACGATCGGGATGAGAGCCGGCCTTGCCTGGTATACCTGGTTCGTAGCCGACGGCTTAGCCGCAGGAGCCCTGCTCGCAATTCTTCTTCGCACTTCGGTTACGCGCCGTCAGATCAAATATGTATGCGCCCTGCTGTTCGGCTCCGCTATTTTCGCCGGACTCGCCGGCCGGCCCTTCGGAATTCTCACCCGAGATCGCCTGCTGGGCGCGACTTTCCAGTGGACCCTGATCAATGCATTCTTCGCAGGCACATTGTTGTTTTTTCTTCTGGCGGGCAGCAGTTCCGCCCGGCGCTATGTAAACCTCGCTCCCTTTCGTTTCCTCGGATACCTCAGCTACGGCCTCTATCTCAATCACCTTCTCGCGTTTCGAATGTATGACCGCCTCTGTAGTAGATTTTTCCCGCAGTGGATGCCCTCGAACGGGCATTTCGGGCTTGTGTTGCTGCGCTTCGCGCTGGCCGGCGGAGGCGCCGTCGCAGTCGCGTACCTTTCCCGGAGATTCTTTGAAGAGAGATTCCTGCAGTGGAAGGATTGGCTGGTACCGCAATCAGTCAGCCTGATTCCCGAGTCGGTTGTAACCAGGGAACCCGTCAGCAACACACAGGTTGCGTAACTTACCGCAGCGAATCTTCCCGAAGCAATCCGCCTGAAGCAAGCTGCGTCGGCCCCAAAAAACAAATGCGGCCGGGCCAGCCACCCGACCGCATTCGTACGTGGATTCCCGCGCCAACCTCGTCACCGCTTGGTGGCGGAATGACTGCCTTGGCCCGACAGCGCTCCCGAAGGAGTGCCGCATTTGCCAAGACCAGCCGCGAGTTCGTCATCTTGCGATCACGAACCTGCAGCTTCAACGGTGCCAGCGGTCCTATGTCCTGCTTCGAAAAGCAGGTGGGGGAGGAGGCCGCAACGCCCAGGCAACCAGTCGCGCTTGCGCGCGTTTTCTGGAGTGTCCCCCGGCAATTCACCCTCGAGAATCGCCGGTTGCCGCTGGCTCTGCCGCAATCATTCGGCAAGCTCAGGAATTATCACGTTTCGCTGAACCCACTTTCAGCCAGTTTGTTGCGCCTCGCAACACAAAAAAGCTCAGCCATTGTGCAGAAGCTGTGGACGATGAGACTTCCCTGTGGAAGCCAGAGGAAAACTAAGAATTAAATGTTTCTGCCAAAGTTTTGGTAGTAGTTCAATCTGGTTTTCTCTGCGTTCTCTGCGAATTTCCTCTGCGTCCTTCGCGGTTAAAGTATTTTGATTTACACCGAGAAGCGAGACATTTTATCGCTAAGCGGAGAACCGCCGCCGGGTTCGCTGAGAGAAACCAAAATTGAGCCGCTACCAGATTTTTCGCTCATGTGCTTTCAATAACTTACACGCCGTAAAATTATTGCGAATTCACGAAATTTGTGTGCGGCGACCGCCTCGTTGCAACCTTGATTCTTTCTGCGATTCGAAGAACGTCTGCGCTGAAAGAGTCTCCGAAACACCGAGTCGTTGTGCAGTTATCCCTTGATAATAAAGGCTTTTCTTTGACAATCCTGAGACAAATGCCTCTCCACGCTCTGCTATAAACCGCACATTGGCAGCGTAGCAGCCATTCGGGAGGGCGTCATGATTTCCGCACTTCGATCAGTTCCAGCAAGAGTCCTATCTTTTGGAGTTCTCGTAATTGCATGGGGAGCAATTTCCGCCGGCGCAGGTTTCGCACTCACCGCGTCGATTTCTCTTTCTCCAAATTCCGGACCGCCCACCAGCAAAACAACCGCTACAGCTTCGGGATATTCCTCCGGCGAAACCGTGGTCGTAACGTTCGATTCCACAACTCTAGGCACGGCAGTCGCGGACAGCGCAGGCAACTTCACCCTCGTTCTGACCGTGTCGAAGTCCGCGCAACCCGGAGCGCACACCGTCCAGGCGAGCGGGCAAGCCAGCGGAGTCATCGCCTCAACCGTCTTCACGGTCCAGACCAACTGGACATCGTATAAAAATCTTCCCACACGCACCGGTTTCAACGCATTTGAGAACACGATCACTCAGAAAAACGCCGTGCGTCTCCAATTGGCATGGCAGGGGCAGATGGGCGACCTGGTTGACTTCTCATCGCCCGCCGTTGTGAATGGAGTTGTCTATGTGGGCTCCTTCGACGGCAAGCTTTACGCCTTCAACGCGAACGGCTGCGGCCCGCAAAGCTTGTGCCAACCGTTGTGGAGCGGATCCACTGGCAACGATATTACTTCGTCACCCGCCGTCGCCAATGGAACTGTGTTCATCGGCTCCGCCGACCACAAACTCTACGCCTTCCCCGCAAAAGGTTGTGGAAAGACTTCGTGCTCGCCCCTCTGGACCGGGGCCACGGGCAGCGGCATCCTCGAAAGTTCT
Source organism: Acidobacteriota bacterium (assembly GCA_003225515.1). GTDB lineage: Bacteria > Acidobacteriota > Terriglobia > Terriglobales > Acidobacteriaceae > Sulfotelmatobacter. The sequence goes on from QIAK01000251.1 coordinate 5,071, forward strand.
CCGCTGGTGGTGAACGGAGTTGTCTATGTGGGCTCGTACGATAAGAAGTTCTACGCCTTTGCGGCCTCGGGCTGCGGCAAGCCGGCCTGTAGTCCGCTTTGGACCGCCACCACCGGAGGCCAGATCACTTCCTCACCGGCATTCGCCAACGGTGTGGTTTATGTAGGATCGCAGGACGGAAAGCTCTACGCCTTCAATTCCGCGGGATGCGGCTCC
>QIAK01000251.1:5379-5956 GCA_003225515.1 Acidobacteriota bacterium
TGCCTTCAGCGCGGCAGGTTGCGGACACTCAACATGCCAGCCGTTATGGATCGGCACCACCGGCCCATTCGTCTTGTCGTCTCCCTCGGTAGCGAATGGAATCGTCTACGTAGGCGACGGCGATTCACTCTTCTACGCCTTCAAAGCTTCGGGATGCGGCAGCACAACCTGCAGCCCGCTCTGGACAGGCCAGGCCATCGGTGAGCAGGCCGCGATCACCTCAGCTCCCGCCGTTGCCAACGGTCTGGTTTACGTTAGCGAGAACAATGGCATGGTCATGGTATTCAACGCAAACGGATGCGGCACGTCTTTCTGTTTCCCGATCTCGCAGCTCATGACAAATAACGAGCAGATCGTCTCGTCCTCGCCCGCCGTCGTGAACGGCTCCGTTTACTTCGGCTCCGCCGATCAGAACCAGGCGCCTATCGGAAGACTGTACGTATTCAAGGTTGCGAACTAGAAAATGCCAGCGTAAGCACGAGCGGTCTCTGGACGGGCGACGAGCACGAGTCATGTGAAGACGCGCGCTTCGCCCGTCCCGCTGGGTCCGCTCGGAGGCGAAGCCCGAGCGATCTCC
>QIAK01000252.1:0-1962 GCA_003225515.1 Acidobacteriota bacterium
TCTGGTTTGAGCAAACCCGTGGCCGTGAATTGTGGCGGCGAATGATGGCGTACTGCAAGATCGCCATTCCTGTCTACGTCTTGTTCGCAATCATCGAGCGGTTCTACAATTTCTACCGTTTCGGCTCGTGGACTCAGACCTATATCCCGATTTTCGCGCGGGAGCAGCGCCTGCAAGATCCGACATTGCCGGCAAACTTTCCCTGGAGCACGCCATTCCATGAAGGCGTTCTCGGTGCGCTCTTTAAGCCCGAGAAATCGATCTTTCTATTCGATCCCCTGCTTGTCGTCGCACTCCTTCTGATCGTACTTCTATGGAACCGTCTTACAGTGGAAGTCCGTGCGTATGCCACTGCTTCGCTATTTCTGGTGGCCGCCTATATCGGTTTTTATGCGCGCTACACCTACTGGGCTGGTGATTTTGCCTGGGGTGATCGCTACGTGTCGACCGCGGTACAAATGGTGGCGCTTATTGGCGTTCCCCTGCTGTTGCAGCATCGCGCGGCTCTGCAGCTTTGGGTCTTAACCATCAGTATGCTGCTGATTGCCGCCAGTTTCGTAATCCAGATTGCGTCCCTTGCCTTTTGGCTCCCGCTGGAAATTTATCAAATGGAGACGCTCGGCCATCCTATGTTTGTGATCGCGCTACGCTTCAAAAATATCGTCGCTTTCGCGCTCGGCAAGATGGACGCCTGGGGATTGAACACGGAAGCGATGTCGCAGGATCAGTGGGACTATACCCACATCACGACGTGGAACTTTTTTCCGTTCTTATTGCGCCGTGTCGGGGCGGTGCCCGCCTGGGGGGTGCGCACTGCATTCGGGGTGTGGCTGACCGGAATCGGCGCACTCTTTCTTGTGCTGACGAAATTGCGCCGGGTGTTAGAACCGTAGAACCCATTTGCAGACTTGCTGGTTGCTGGACACTCGACGATGGACCCGCCGGAAGGACCGCCCAAGCATGAACCGTAGAGAATTACTCAGCCAGCGTTTGGAGAAACGTGCTGAAAGCAATCCTCATGCTGACCTCTCGGGATATCGCGATTTTCCCAGGCGAGGATGACGTTTACGAACACCTCAAGATGGATGCGCTGAATCTCTGACGCCCTTGGCCTCAGCCAGTTCTTACTCCACGGTTACCGACTTGGCCAGATTCCGCGGCTGATCCACGTCGCAGCCGCGACGCACTGCGATGTGGTAGGCCAGCAGTTGCAGGGGCACAATCTCCAGAATCGGCGACAATTCTTCGGGAGCCGCTGGAATGTACAGAACATGATCCGCAGATTCTTTGATCTCTTCGTCGCCGTCGGTGGCGAGGGCGATCACGACGCCGGAACGAGCTTTCACTTCCTTTAAATTCGAAATGGTTTTTTCATAGCGCAGCACCGAACCCGGGTTGTTCACGTCTCGCGTGGCAATGATCACTACGGGTAGGTTCTCGTCGATCAATGCGTTGGGGCCATGCTTCATCTCGCCCGCGGGATATCCTTCCGCGTGGATGTAGGAAATTTCTTTCAGCTTGAGCGCGCCTTCGAGGGCAATCGGATAGTGAATGCCACGCCCAAGAAAGAGAAAATCACGAACCTTTTGATAACGCTTTGCCAGATCCTCGCAGGCGGCTTCGTGGGTCAGCAAAGTCTCCAGTTTTCCTGGAATGCGCGTTAGTTCCTGCATTGCAGCCTGGGCCTGCTCCGCATTCATCACACCGCGCCCCTGCGCCAGGTACATTGCGAAAATGTATAGCGCGGTGAGCTGTCCGGTGAAAGCCTTGGTTGAGGCCACACCGATCTCGGGACCCGCGTGCGTGTAAATCGTCCCGGCCGCCTCGCGCGTAATCATCGAGCCCACCACGTTGCAGATGGCCAGCGTCTTCGATCCTTTGGCTTTGGCTTCGCGCTGCGCCGCGATGGTGTCTGCCGTTTCGCCCGACTGCGAAATCACCAGCGTGATTGTGTCCGGATCA
>QIAK01000252.1:1968-3585 GCA_003225515.1 Acidobacteriota bacterium
CTATAGCGCCATTCGCTCGCGTAGTCGACTTCCACCGGCACCCGCGCCAGCGTTTCAATCATGAATTTTCCCGCCTGCCCGGCATGCCAACTGGTTCCACAGGCGATGATGTTGATCTTCGCAGCAGCCCTGAATTCCGCCTCGCTGATCTCCATGTGGTCGAGAAAAATGTGTCCTGTATTCTGGGAGACGCGGCCCAGCGCTGTGTCTCGAACGGCGCGCGGCTGCTCATAAATTTCCTTGAGCATAAAATGCTTAAAGCCGCCCTTCTCCGCCAGGATCGGATCCCAGGTGACGTGCTGAATCTGCCGCCGCACAGGCCTGCCATCAAAATCGGAGAGATGCACGCCGTCGGGCGTGACCACCGCCATATCGCCGTCTGCCAGGAAAAATATGTCCCGCGTGTGATGCAGGATGGCGGGAACATCCGAAGCCACAAAGTATTCGTCATTTCCCAGCCCGATTACAGCAGGCGGTCCATTGCGTGCGGCCACAATCTTGTTGGGATCATCGGTCGAAATCACCGCCAATGCGAAAACACCGGTAAGATCTTTCACCGCGCGCCGCACCGCGTCCTCCAACGGCACACGCTGCCCGTTTCCCGAGTTGGCGGAATACTTCTCCACCAAGTGGGCGATGATTTCAGTGTCCGTCTCGGTAGAGAACTTGTGGCCTTCCTCGATCAGCTTTTTCTTCAGGCTGAGATAGTTCTCCACGATCCCGTTGTGGACGACTACGATTTTGCCGGTGCAGTCGCGATGAGGATGCGCGTTCTCTTCGGTAGGACGTCCGTGGGTGGCCCACCGCGTGTGGCCGATGCCATAGCTGCCGTGCAGCGGCTTGAGACGAATGGCCTCTTCCAGATTTCGCAGCTTGCCCTCGGCGCGCCGCAACTGCAGTCCATCTCCGTCACCAGCTACCGCGATTCCAGCGGAATCGTAGCCGCGATACTCCAGCCGCCGCAGTCCCTCGATGATGATGGGGACGACACTCTTTTTACCGACGTAGCCGACAATGCCACACATGGGAAGACCTCAAAAGGACTCCGCGGCCCATGGTTACTCGGCCAGGGAAAAACGAAATTCTTCAATGACGGGATTGGTTAAAACTTCGCGGGCGATGCGCTCGACTTCGGCCTGCGCCTCTTCGCGTGCCAGTCCTCCGTCAAGCGTAAGCTCAAAATATTTTCCCTGGCGCACGCTCTCCAGGCCTTTATAGCCCATCTTCTTCAGCGCGCCGTGAATGGTTTTACCTTGGGGATCGAGAACACTTTTCTTGAGTGAGACGTACACGTAGGCTGTCATAAAAGAGTTCAATTATAAAGGACGAGGTCGGATCCGAAACCTTCAAGGACGCTGATGTTTCACTTCTTCAACTTTTGATCAAGATCCGCGAGAGCCTCTTCGAGAAGCTTGCGGTGTCGCGGATTCGGACTCGCTTCCAATTGCTGAAGCACACGTTGGCGAGCAAGCCGAAGATTTTCTTTTTCACGCCAGCGGGAGGCCTCTTCAACGGTCATCGGCTCTCGAAGTGGGGCCGACTTGTCGCTGGCCTCTGCCTGCTGAGCCTCGACCGATTTGCTCTCCCAACCGCGGGCCATGCGCTCATTATAGTTCG
>QIAK01000252.1:3676-10484 GCA_003225515.1 Acidobacteriota bacterium
AGAAAAGGCACACGTTTTCTCGTTTCCGTGCTTATAATGCCGCACGATCTGTACTGTATCGTACGCCTTTTGAGGGGGAGGCGTACAAAGGTGAGTCATTAACTGTGAGCCCCTCAAGCGCGCCAGCGTGGAAGTTCGAATTGCCGGGCCCCTCCACACGTTACAGTGTGGTCAGACGCCCGTCGCTCGCCGATTTGCGGCCCGCGATCTTGCCAGTCATCTCACCAGCAAAGGCCTTGCTGCACAGGTTGCCGGGGGTTCGTTATGTCTGAACCCATGCCTTTTGAAACCGGCGATTTGAGTGCCTTTGCCCATCCGGATGCACTTAGTGAGCCTGAGAGAGTAATTAAGGCCTACTTCAGTTCGTCCACCATCGGACTTGGAATTCTCGATTCCGGTCTTCGCTATATCGCGGTGAACCACGCGCTGGCGGAAATGAACGGGATACCTGCCCCCGAACATCTGGGCAAGACGATTCATGAAGTCCTGGGTAACCTTGCTGACGAATTAGAGCCCCAGTTTCGCCGTGTCTTCTCGACGGGGCAACCAATTTTGAACTTCGAGAGTTCAGCGGTGCTCCCCTCCAGGACTGCACCGGGACACTGGCTTGGGCACTACCTTCCCATCCTCAATGCGAGCGGGGCGGCGTCGCGACTAGGTGTGGTAGTGGTCGAGACCACTCCGCAAAAAATACTGGAACAGACGCTCGAGGAAGTTGGGGGGAAGCTGCGGAAGGAAATGGCCCGGCTTCAGATGCTGTTGGATGTCAGCAAAATCCTCGCATCAAATTTTGACCTGCAGCAGGTGTTTCCACAAATCTCGGCGCGGATCCGCCGGCTTCTACGCCACGAGTATGCCGGTTTCGAGTTGCACGAGAACAATACCGGCTTTCTGATCCGCCAGGCCGAAGACTTTCCGCTGGGTAGAGGGCTGCTTTCATCCATGCCTATCAGCCCGCACAATAGTCCGGGAGGTCACGCTTTGAGAGAAGGCACTTCAGTTATCTTCTCGCAAAGCCAGATGCAGGGGTTTGAAGCCGAGATCACAAAATCTTTTCTCGCTGAAGGATTCCAATCTCTATGCTGCATCCCTCTCTGCCGCCCGAATCGCTCACTGGGAGTGCTAGTGCTCGGCAGCACTCGCGTGGACGCTTTTCATGCTGTGGATTTGACTCTGCTGGATCAAGTGGGCGCCCAACTCGCAGTAGCCATTGAAAATCAAAGAGCGGCAGCCGAGATTGAAATGCTCAAACAGCGCTTAGATGAAGAAAAGAAATTCCTGGAGGGCGATTTCCATTCCACAGGCGACTTCGCGGAAATCGTCGGTGACAGTTCCGCGCTTAAGAAAGTGCTTGACCAGGTTTCGACCGTCGCGCCCAGCCATGCGACTGTTTTGGTTCTCGGCGAGACGGGTACTGGCAAGGAATTGGTGGCCCGCGCCATTCATCGCTTGAGCCGCCGCAAGAATGGCGCTTTTATTAAGCTCAACTGCGCCGCCATACCCACAGGCCTGCTCGAGAGCGAATTGTTTGGCCACGAAAAGGGAGCCTTTACCGGGGCGGTTAGCCAGAAGATCGGACGCCTGGAACTAGCCGATGGCGGCACCTTGTTTCTCGACGAAATCGGAGAGATTTCCCTCGAGCTTCAGCCCAAGCTGCTGCGCGTACTTCAGGACCAGGAGTTCGAGCGACTGGGTAGCAATCGCACCATCAAAGTGGATTTGCGCCTCATCGCGGCCACCAATCGCGATTTGGCCAAAGACATGGCCCTGCATGAGTTTCGCAGCGATCTTTTCTACCGTCTAAGCGTTTTTCCTATCCGGGTTCCACCTTTGCGTGACCGGCGCGAGGATATACCCCTGCTGGTGCGCTATTACGTTCACAAATTTGCCCAACGAATGGAACGTAGTATTGAAACCATCCCCCGTGAAACGATGAAGATGCTGGTCGCATGGTCATGGCCGGGCAACGTCAGAGAACTCGAAAATCTTATAGAACGCTCCGTCATTCTGAGCGAAGGGACCGCACTCCGTGTTCCGTTGTCGGAAATGACCGCTGAAAGCCAGGCTGCCCCTTCCCCTTCAGATCACACGTTGGACAATGCCGAGCGCGAACACATTCTCCGCGTGCTCCGGGAAACCGGAGGCGCGCTTTCGGGAGCTTTTGGAGCCGCCCGTCGGCTCGGATTGAAACGCTCGACCCTGCAATCCAAAATGCAGCGCCTGAAAATTACTCGTCAGGACTACAAGCCGTGAACTGACGGCTAATCGGCAGATTGCCGATTAGCGAATGAGTCCCAGAAGCGTTGCTCTGATTTCCTTTTCGGAACTCGTTCCAAACAGGGAAGTTCCCGGTTCAGCACTCCCTCCCGTTTGCGGAACTTTGCGTGCACACTACTTGACTTACTCTGCCTCTGGCCGCGCAGATTGTTATTCCGACCTGACAGAGAAGGACCAGTTTCCTCCTTGAAAAACATATTCCCCGGCACGCGATGCCGGCTTTTTAGGAGTGCCGAAGTGTTCGCAACCAGCCAATTTCAGCCATTCACCTCAGATCGCTTCCTTGAACCCGTTGTGCCGATGCCTAAGCCTCGTGGTCCAGCCGACCATTCTGAACTCCTGACAGGATGGACAGTACCTGAGCGCATCGAGCGTTCGCTGGCGGAGGCGGAACACTGCGCTGTCTGTCCCAGCCCTTCAACGTATCCCCAAGAAGTCGATCCCTTTTACTTGTTCGCTTGCCAACTCGAGTGGGAGGAACGGCAAGATCCCAGTGCGGCCTGGGAATTAATTGCGGCCAGTCAGAGTTCGCATGCCGACACCCGGGCCCATGCACGAGCCCTGCTCGCCAGTTCCCGTCACCTCGCAGCTCTGGGGACAGGCTCAGGGAGCATTGCCAGAAAAAAACGGTCGTTCGATATGGAGACAAATATGAAGGCGCATTACGGCCTCGAAATTATCGACAGCTGTACCGAGTGCAGCCACACTAACCCGAGTTTCTTTTGCGGATTTTCTCCTTTGACGCGGGAAGCGCTGAACCAGGTCAGCCTCAAGAGCATTCTTCCCGCCGGAGCAATCCTTTTCGTGGAAGGGCAGGCTCCGCGTGGAGTTTTCATTCTGTGCTCAGGCAAGGTGAATCTTTCCACCGCTTCGCGCGAGGGCAAGATCCTGATTCTGAAATCGGCGTCCGCCGGAGAAGCGCTGGGCCTTAGCGCGACGATTTCCGGCGCGGGATATGAATCGACGGCCGAGACGGCCGCTCCCTGCCAATTGAACTTTGTGGACCGCAAGCACTTCATGGAAATTATGCATTCTCACAGCGAGGTCGGCCTGCGTGCGGCAGAGTCTTTGAGCCGCGATTTCCAGTCTGCCTATCGCGACATTCATGATCTTGTGCTCACTCGTTCCTCCGCGGGAAAACTGGCAAGGCTTTTGCTGTCGCAATCGCCGTCATCGGCGGAAGCTGCCGAAACGGAGTCTCGCATTCGCTGCGCGATGACCCATGAAGAAATGGCACAGCGTATCGGCTCGTCCCGCGAGACCGTAACCCGGCTCTTGAGCGATCTTAAGAAGAAGCACCTGATTCGTCTGGACGGACCGATATTGGTCATTCGTGATCGGCTCGCACTGGAGGCTCTGGCAGCTTAGCCCCTCCCCCCGTGTACCGGGGGACGACATTCTTCACGCAGTCGTCCTCCGGAAGATTCACTGAACACTGCTCTGGCGGTTCGATTTCAGGTGGAGTGAACGGATGCAGCAGGAATGTATTCAGGCTCGCTCATTGATGACCTGCTCGCTATTGCAGAACGAGCCCACGTAACCGCGCGCACTGCCAACGCGCAAAATCGTGTAGATATGGGTGCCAGCTTGCAGGGGAGTTCAGAGTCCAAAGAGTTCCCGCAACCGCTTGGTTTGAGCCCGGCTGACTGGAATCTCGGTCTGCTTCTTGTCATCCATTCGCAGCTGGTAAGAGCTCTTGAACCACGGGACAACTTCGCGGATGCGGTTGATATTCACCAGATAGGAGCGGTGTGCCCGCCAAAAAAGATTCGGGTCTAAGCTGTCCAGCAATTCTTCCAACGTCCGGCAGTTGGATTGGCCTTCCATCCCGGCCGCTCCGCCGGTCACGACCGTGATTACACCATCTTCGATCCAGGCGTAACAGATGTCGCGCTGGTCCACCAGAAACATACGTCCGACCGTCTTCAGCAGTATCTTCGAGGCCGGCTGCTTCTGCGACTCGATCATCCGTACCAACGTTTCAATTTTTTCTGCTTGGCCCGCGCCTTCTGGATCGCTTGCGCCACCCGCTTTTTGTCGAATGGCTTCAGCACATAGTCGACCGCGTTCACCTCAAACGCCTTTACCGCGTACTGGTCAAACGCGGTGGCGAACACAATCTTCGGCAGGGGAATTTTCTTGTCGAGAAGTTTCTTGATAACCGCAAAGCCATCCAGCCCAGGCATTTGTACGTCGAGAAAAACCAGGTCGGGACTGTGTTCCTTGATGAGGTTGACTGCTTCGAGGCCGTTTTTGCCCTGGCCCACGACATTCACGTCGTCGGTATTCTTCAGCAGGTAAGCGAGTTCGTCTCGGGCCAGTTGCTCGTCGTCCACGATTACTGCGGATAGAGGCATCGTTACTCCGGAAAGCAGGTGCCACGTCGCCCATGTCTGACTGCTCTTGCGAGACACGGGCTAACATCAACGAGCCCAGTATAGTAGTCCGATTTTTGCCGTGCAACGCTGGCCGAGAAAGTGACTTAGTGCGGCTTCTTCGTCATCCCGCCCATATCCATCTTGGTGTAGTCCGCGGGAATTTCGAAAAGGCTCGCCGGCTGCGCCCCTTCCTGAATGTGCTGCAACTCGCCGCCGCCGTTCTTACCCTCCCATTTCACCGGAAACCGCAGCTTGGAATCGAACCAGGCCGCGCCGGGTTCGCCCTTGCTGTTGGTGCCTTCATACTTGATGGTGCTGCGGCCGTTCACCGTCTCGCTGCCCACTTTGTGGCAAGTGCCGCCTTTGTTCTCTTCCACTTTCAGCCAGTCCGCGCAAGCGTCGCTAGGATCGCCTGTCTTGAAGAAGTGAAACATGCCGCGTTTCTCCATCATCGACGAAGGCATTTCCATATACATGTGGTTGGGCATCAGCACCACCCAGCTTTCGTTGGCAAAATTGAACAGGACGGAACCGCCGCCCTCTCGCGTATCCCCAACGGAATCAAAGCGCATCTTGTTCTTGCCGAAATAGATTTTGGTCGGTTCCTTGCCTTCATGGTGGAGGTTGTGATCGACAAAATCGGCCGAAAACTCAGTCTGCGCCAGCGCAACACTGCCGAAAACCAATAACGTCACAAAACATGAACGACGAATTATCAATCGAAGCACGGGAATCTCCTTGGGTTGAACCCTTCGAGTTGAGCTTGCTCAGTTGCTTGATTTTACTCGAATCCCTTAGGCGTAGAACGCGACACAAGCCGAGGAAAGAGCGCAGAAAGAATAACAGAATTAAGCCCGCCTCTCGCAAGGGAAGAATGAAATATAGTTGGGCTAGCGACGGTTTCTCTGCGATCTTTGCGGATTTTCCTCGGCGTACTAGCGGTCAAAAGCTTTGTCCCGTGCTCACACTACGTTCTCCACGGCCAGCGCCATCCCCATACCGCCACTGACGCAGAGCGTGGCCACGCCACGCTTGGTATTGCGCTTCAGCATTTCGTGCAGCAGCGTCACCGTGATGCGCGTGCCCGTACATCCGATCGGATGTCCAAGTGCAATCGCGCCGCCATTCACATTCAGCCGGTCGCGATTCACGTTCAACGACCGGTCGCAAGACAGCACCTGCGCCGCGAACGCTTCGTTGAGTTCAACCAGGCCGAACTCGTGCAACCTGAAACCGTATTTGTCCTCCAGTTTGCGCAATGCGGGGACAGGTCCAATCCCCATCGTCCTCGGATCGACACCGACAGACGTTACCGCCAGAATCCGGGCAAGCGGTTTCAAATTGTTCTGCTTAACGAAATGCTCATTAGCTACGATCACCGCCGCCGCACCATCGGTTATGCCCGAAGAATTTCCCGCTGTAATCGTGCCAGTTTTCGAGAACACCGGAGCCAGCTTCCCTAGCTTCTCCATGCTCGCGTCGGCGAACGGATGTTCATCTTTCGAAAACGTAGTCGCACCCTTCTTGCCCTCGATGGTTACCGGAACAATCTCCGCATCAAAGCGCCCGGCGCCAATCGCCCGCGCTGCGCGGGTCTGCGACAGCAGCGCGAATTCGTCCTGCTCCTCGCGCGTAATCTTGTATTGTTCCGCTAGCACCTCGGCAGTTTCACCCATCACCATCTTCGCGAGCGGACAGAAAAAACCATCGCGATACATTCCGTCTACCATTTCCTGATTGCCCAGCCGGTATCCCCAGCGCGCTCCATCGAGATAATAGGGAACCCGCGACATCGACTCCGTCCCGCCCGCCAGAATGCAGTTCGAGTCGCCAACAAGAATCGACTGATACGCCATCGCAATCGACTTCATCCCCGACGCGCAAGCCTGGTTCACCGTGAACGCTGGAACTTCCTGCGGCACGCCAGAGCGCACCGAAATCTGTCGGGCCACATTCGGGCCACCTCCGGCCTGCCGCGCGCAGCCAAAAATCGTCTCATCGATCTGTGCAGCCTCAACTCCACCCCGCTCCATCGCCGCCTGAGCTGCGACCACACCCATATCCGCAGCAGTGAGCGAAGCGAGCGACCCGCCGAACTTCCCAATCGGCGTTCGCACCCCGGAAAGAATATAGATACCCTGCACCCCACACCT
>QIAK01000253.1:0-5686 GCA_003225515.1 Acidobacteriota bacterium
CGAATCCGAGGGAACACGCAGATTCGTCGCATGGCGCAAATCCGCACCGAACTTGAACTGGTGGTTACCCAGCATCTTGGTCCAGTTGTTGGCGAACTGGTACCCTTGCTCCTTTTCGATCAAGGGACAGTTGCAACGGCCGATGTTGAGGTCCTCGCCGAATTGCATGTTGGACCCATTGCCGTCGAAGAAGAACGCCGGCAAACCATTAGTTGTTACGTCCGAAGTGTTCAAACCGGGCAACCCCAGCGACGAAGCCGCGGTCGAATTGCCTTGGTCGTACTTTGTGGAATGCGGGTTGTAACGGAAGTATCCAAAGCGGAAGTCGGTCAGCAAACTGCTGGACAATGTGTAATTGAAGCCGGCAGCCACACTGTAATTGTTGATTAAAGACTGGCCTGCCAGACCCAGATAGCCCAGGCCAGGTCCGCCGATCGCGTCGCCGAATACTGGTCTGCCCGAGAGCAGGAAATGGGCATGGGTGTAGCGGCCGAAGATCTGCAGTTTTTGACTCACGGAGTAATCGACGCGCCCAACGTATTGGTAGTCGTTGAAGCTCCCGCTTCCATTAGCGGTAAAGTTGTTCACCGTCCCGTTATGATCGCCAGTGGCGTTTGGCTTCGGCAACAGAGCCAGGATGTTCTCGGATGTCGTTAGGCCCGATCCCGAGAAGTTTGTGTCCACCGCCTGCAAGCTGGTGAGCGGAATTTGGGTTGTACAAGGGTTACTTTGTGAGCAAGGCAGGGCAGGATTGGAGCCCGCGTTGTAGGCGGAGTACGATGTCCGTGAACCTTGGGGGTCGTACGGGTTGTAAACAAAACCGCCTCCATTAAACCCCGCGTTCGTGTACTCACTTAAGTCGCAGGAGGTATTCGTTGCTGACGGCAACGCCAGACAGGTTGATCGCACTAAGTCTGTAGGGACGCTACCTTTGTAGGAAACACCAGATTTGCGCCTCGTGCCTTCGTAGTTGGCGAAGAAAAAGAGTTTATTTTTGATAACCGGCCCGCCTACCGAGCCACCATACTGCTTCCAGGTGTTGGGCACTGCCGAACCGGTAAATGGGTTCGTGGCTGGGCCCACCGGATCCAAGTCATAGAAATAACCGCTACCGTGAAACTGGTTGCTCCCCGACCTGGTATGGGCGCTCATGATTCCCGCCACAGCCTTGCCGAACTCGGCATCGTAGTTTTGGGTTGTGATCTTGGTTTCTTCGACCGCATCCAAGCTCGGATTCACGATGATGATCCCGAGAATCGGATCCTGGTTGTCGGTGCCATCCAAGTCGTAACCGGTGCCGCTGAAGTGCTGGCCGTTCACAAAGATCTGCTTGCTGCCCTGAGGATTCTCGGTGGCCGCGTGGCCCCATCCAGTGAGGATTTGAGTACCCGGGGAGAGCAACTCTAAACTCTGAAAGTTCCGATTATAGACGGGCAATTCCTGCAACTGTTTACCCGAGACATCGGCGCGGTCCGTCTTGAGTTGAGGCGCTTCGCTGGTCACTTCCACCGTCTCCGACGCCCCCCCGACTTGGAAGTGGCCATCCTGGCGTGCCGCAGTGTCAGCCGACACTTGGATATCCTTAATCTCCAAAGCCTTAAAACCCGCAGCCGCGATCCGTACCGTGTAAATATCTGGGTTCAAGTGCGTGACGGAGTAGTTCCCACTCTCATTGGTCGTAGTCTCGGTCGAGACGTTCTTGGTCTGGCTGGTCGCTGTGACCTTCGCACCGTTGACAGCCGCGCCTGATGGGTCGGTGACGGTCCCCAGGATGCTGCCATATACCGCTTGACCGAATGCATTCGATACGCACAAAATGCACAGTAGACTGAGCAGAGCCACTGCGATCCCTACAGACCTTTTCATGAACTTCCTCCTCAGAACTTTGTGAACGCGATTGCCCCAGAAATGCAGAGGGAGACTTGATCACTGACAGTGCACTCGTAATACAAAACAATTAACTGGATTAAGTGTCACTAGGTCTGATACCGTTACTGGCGTAAAGTCCCAACATTGCAGTAAGATACATCGTTCTGTTACGTCCCTGTGATATGGCTGTAACGCACACCTTCGCTATCGGTCGGGAGCAATGCTTCCAGCAAATAGATAAACTTATTAAAAGCCATAGTCTGCACACCTCCGAGTCCCTGTGCAAACTGCTCCGCTACCTTGCCGAACATTCGCTTGATCACCCCGGCATCGCACTGAAGGAGTACCAGATTGCCACCGAGGTACTAGGCCGTCCGACTGGCTTCGATCCTCAAAGCGACTCCACGGTTCGTGTGCAAGCTGGACGTCTTCGCGTAAAGCTCGCGGAGTATTACTCCCATGAAGGCGTGGATGATGCCATTGTGGTGGAAATCCCCAAGGGCTCGTATGCTCTCACATTTCATGTGCGGCCCGGCAAAGCTGCGATCCAGCCTGCCCCCATCTTGGATATCGAATCACATGAGTTGAAGGCTCAGGTTCCCGCACCGACTCGAGGATGGGCAATTGCAGTCGTCGTGCTTTCGGTGCTGTTGGCCGCAACTTTTTCGACGACCGCCTTCCTGCTATCGCAGCGCACGCGCACGCCGGACTCCGTCGTTCAAGCTGTTCCCGACGCTTATCAGATTTTTTGGAATCGTTTCGTCACGGCTCCGCAGCAGCCCTGGGTAATCTTCAGCAATGCCAGCTTCGTCGGCCATCCGAACACGAACATGCATTACTTCAACTCCGCATCTGACGCGCGTAGTGTGATTCTGGATCACTACACCGGCGTGGGAGAGGTGCTCGCGGTTCACCAGCTTGACCATGTCTTCACTCTCCTCAATAGCCAGATTCGAGTGAAGCGCGGCGCGCTTTTTTCATTGGATGACGCCAAGAACAACGATCTGATCTTTATCGGATCTCCCGCCGAGAACCTCACGTTACTCGAAATTCCAGGCACGCAGCAGTTCGTTTTTCGGAAGGCGCCCGCTCCTCGCAACGGGGATGTGGAAGTGGTGAACGTCCATCCCGATCGTGGTGAGCCTGAGACTTTCATCGCCAGTCCTTCCAATCAGCCGATCTCTGAGGACTATGCGGTGATTGGCCTTGAGCCGGGTATCGATCCGGTACGTTCTATGCTGATCCTGGCAGGAACTACAACGATGGGAACTCAGGCAGCGGCTGAGTATGTGTGCCGCGAGGATTCTCTTGCCGAACTACTGCGGCGTCTGGGTGTCTCCAAAGCGGGGGAGCTCATGCCATTCGAAGCGCTGTTGCGAGTGAAAGTGTCGCATGGCGTTCCGGTCAAGACTGATCTGCTGGCCGTCCGCAAACGCGCCAACTGACCTCAAAGTGGCATTCTTTATGCTGCGACAAAGCATCGGAATGCCCAAACCGATGGTCGAGGCAGCCTCTCTACGGCGCTGCCAAATGCGCATCCAGTTCTGCCGCCCGTTGAAACTCCTTCTTCGCCTCGTCCGCCTGACCTTTCTGCCTCAACGCCACTGCAAGCTGATAGTGTGCGGCGGCGTAATTCGGCTCTGACTGGATCGCCGAACGGAACTGTGCAATGGCGCCATCGATATCGCCCGTGCCCAGCAGCCTCTTTCCCGAGTTCGTCGAAAATGTTGCCGATTGCAGACTGTTCGTCAAGGCAGCGAGCCTCGCTCCCGCCTTCGCTTCCTCGGCCGCACCTTGCGTATCGCCTGACTGCCGCAGCACTGCCGCCAGCGTCGTATGCGCCCCGGCAAAATCCGGCTGCAACCGGATTGCCTCGCGCAACGCGGCCGCAGCCTCAGGCAGTTTCCCTTGTTGCTTGAAAATCGTACCCAGTGTGTACTGCGCCTCCGCGTAGTTGGGTTGGATCTGAATCGCCTTCTGCAACTCCTCAGAAGCCTTGTCGAACTCTCCCCGTTGCCAGAACAGAATTCCGAGCGTGTAGTGCGCATCCGCCAGGTCGGGCTGCAATCGGATTGCATTCTGAAATTCAACCACGGCCTTATCCAGTTGATCCTTTAGCTTGTATGCAAGCCCAAGGTCGTAGTGCAGCGACGAATCATCGGGCGCCAGCTTCAGCGCGGCGTCCAGTTCCAAAATCGCCGCGTCAAAATCCGCCCGCTGCATATACGCAATCGCCAGATTCCCGCGGAACGCTGCATCGGCCGGCCGCAACCGCGACGCCTTCTCGAGTTTCGGGATCGCTGCCTCCGCATTCCCTTTCTGAATCAGCGCCAGCCCCAGGTCGTTGTACACCTCTGCATCGTCGGGTCGCACTTTGATCGATTGCTCGAATGCTGCCACCGCGCAATCGGGATCGCCCGCATGCTGGCAAGCAAGCCCCAGTTCAACTTGCACTTCAAACCAGTCAGGCTTCAACGCGGCAGCTTTTCGCAATTCTTCGAGCGCCTCCGCCTTCTTGGATTGCGCCGCCAAAGTTTTTGAGAGATAGTAATGAGCCGCAGCATCCTGCGGAGCCAATTCCACCGCTTTCCCCAATTCGGCGGCGGCTTCGTCGAGTTGCTGCGCCTGCAAGCGCACCATGCCTATATGAAAGTGCGCCTGCTCAAGATTCGGTTGCAACCGCAGTGCTTCTTTGAACGATGCCTCGGCTTCCGCAAACTGACCGCGCTGCGCAAGAATCGTTCCCAGCTCGTCGCGTAAGTCCCCTCGTTCCGGAGCGAGTTCCACGGATCGCTTCATTTCCGACAAAGACTCGTCTCCCGGGCGCACGCTCACAATCTTCGCCAGCAACCGGTGCGCCTCGGCATTCGCGGGACCAATCTTCACCGCGCCCCGCGCTTCCTGCTCCGCCTCAGCGGACTTGCCCTGATTCGACAGCACGTTGACAAGCGTCAGCCGCGCCTCCACAAATGCCGGCTTCAATCTGATGGCAGTCCGAAGCCGCGCCACGGCGCCATCCGGATCTCCTTGTTGTGCCAGCGTCCAGCCCAGCGCAGATTGCGCCTCGGCATCATTCGGAGCTAGCTTCACGGCTTTTTCGAATTCCGTCCGGGCGCGCGCAACGTCTCCAGTCTTCACCGCCTCTATGCCGCGCTGCAATGCCTGCCGTTCAGCTGATCCCGCAGGAGCAGTCTGCGATCTCGCAGGAGCAGTCTGCCCCTGGGCCCCAGTCCCGGACGCAACCATAGCCATAATGAAAAAATAAACGAACCTGAAAGGGAGTCGGCGCACGATGAATGAAGGAAGCTCTATCTTTTCCGCATTATATCGAAGGCCGTTCGGGATTATGATCTCCAGGATATGAACTGCTCGCTCATTCAGCCGAAGCTATGGATTGGCCCCGATCCCCGGCTGGACGAAGATTTCCGCTACCTGAAAGCCCTGCAGATTACGGCTATCCTCAGCTTGCAAGACAATGAAGATCGCGGGCTTGAGGGCATTCAGTCTGAACGAGAAGCAGCTCGCCGTGTCGCCATCGCATTCCACAATGTTCCCGTTAGAGATTTCAGTCGCGCCGACCTGCAACGCCGGCTACCCGATTGCGTCACCATGCTTGAACTTCTAACTGGCGAGGGACACAGCGTCTACGTACATTGCACAGCCGGCGTCAACCGCTCTCCCACCGTGGTTGCTGCTTATCTTCATTGGTGTGCGCAATGGCCGCTCGACAGGGCCCTGGCACATATTATGGAGTGCAGGCCATGTGGTCCGGATGATGAGGCAATTCGCAACGCAAAGTGGCATAGGCCTTCAGAAT
>QIAK01000253.1:5778-6271 GCA_003225515.1 Acidobacteriota bacterium
TTAAACCCAGGCCACTCCCAGCGAATGAAGCATTAATGAATCTCCGGGACTTATCTTGGAAGCGTCCGAGACGATTCCATAGGCATACGCCATCGCAGCATCTTGCGTGACACACCAGGCAGCATGCTCGACAATGCCCTCGCAATAAACACAGGCGGACTCGGCATTATATTGATTGCAACTGTATTGAGAATCGGCTTTATTCATACCACCACCCTGCACTAACGATTTTCTTGCGGACCAATGTTCTCAGACGTTGGATGGCTAACAGCCCCGGATGGCAGGAATTTGCAGCGCGAAACTGCCGCGCCTACTCAGAAAAAGTATGGAACCTGAAAAAATCCGAACCCCGGAATCCAGTGAACCCCGGAGCTATCGGATTACGCACGAATCCCTTGGACATATAACGATGAATCAATTCCAGAAATTGTCGGCGGCGGTGTGCGAGCAAGGCAAAGCGGAGGGAAACATTACGAATGTGGTGAGCGCGGCA
>QIAK01000254.1 GCA_003225515.1 Acidobacteriota bacterium
GATGGCAAGAATTTGCAGCGCGAAACTGCCGCGCCTACTCAGAAAAAGGATGGGACTTGAAAAAATCCGAACCCCGGAATCCAGTGAACCCCGGAGCTAGCGAATTGCGCACGGCTGTTGGACAGGTGAGGGGATGGATCAATTTCCGAAATGAGGGGTGGCGTTCAAGCAAGCCGAAGGAAACGCTACTATGTGGTGAGCGCGGCAGGACTCGAACCTGCGACCCATGCCTTAAAAGGGCATTGCTCTACCAACTGAGCTACGCGCCCACAATCTTCAAAGGTAACACATTCACTTCTCAAGCCGCTGCCAGGCGGTCTTAAGGTAGTCGCTTTTGATGGTCTCTTCGATGGTTGATGGGGTCATCCTGAGCGTAGCCGTTCTTCAGGCGGAGCGAAGGATCTCCGCTCGCACGCTCTATGTAACGCGAGGTCCCTCGGCCCGCTCGCAGAGCGTTGGCCTTCGGGCCAAACTCCACAATTTGCCCTAGGGCTTCCACCGTAGGACGATTTTCCTCTCCGCGTGGAAATTCCATACCTGAGCCGCTCCTACAGGCTTTCCAGTCACTCCGCAAGCGCCTGCAAACGCTAAACTTCCCCGCATCTGCCCGATGGGCCACCTTCGTGCATTTCTACATCCTGACACTCACAACGCAAGCATTTCGTATTCCGGAGGCATTTTTCTTTATGAAACGTACAGGTCTTAGAACTCATGGTTGGCGAACTCATGGTTGGCTTGCAACGTTAGCACTCGGCGCGCTAGTTGCAGTTGCGCCCGCGGGAGCTCAGTCCCCGAATACGATGCCGCCACCTCAAAATCAAGATCAGGATTCCGATCTCACCCGTCAGCAGTTATCGGCGTTTGATCGCTTTCTCGACGGACATCCCGAGCTCGCTGAACAGCTTCGCAAAGATCCTTCTCTGGTGAATAGCCAGGAGTTCGTGGCTAACCACGTTGATCTGCAACAGTACCTTCAGGAGCATCCGGAAGTCCGGGAAGAACTGAATCAGAATCCGAACGCTGTGATGCATCAAGAGCAGCGCTTTGACCGCCGCGAAGATCAGCGCCTGGATCGCGACGGAGACCGCGACAGGGACCGAGATCGGGACCGCGATTTCAACCGCGACCGCTCCGACCATGACATGACCCAACGCCAAATCTCCAACCTGAATCAATTCCTCGACAACCATCCGGAGATTGAGGAACAGTTGCGCAAGGATCCGTCGCTCGCGGATAACAAGAAGTTCGTGGATTCTCATCCTGCGCTGGAGGAGTTCCTTGAAAGCCACCCCGGTGTGCGCGATGAACTCCGGGAAAACCCCACTGCATTCATGAACCGGGAAGAGCGTTTCGATGAGCGAAAAGATCGGCTCAATGCAAGAGGCGAACTCTCAAACATGGATCAATTCCTGGACAAGCATCCGGAAATCGCCGAGCAGTTGCGCAAGAACCCGTCGCTCGCGGATAACAAGAAGTTCATGGATTCTCACCCCGCGTTAGAGGAGTTCCTTGAAACCCATCCCGGCGTGCGCGATGAACTGAAAGAAAATCCCAATGCGTTCATGAATCGTGAACAGAATTTCGATCAGCATGAAAACAGGCCCGACCGCGATGTGACTCGGCGAGAATTAGCCAACATGGATGGCTTCATGGACAGCCATCCTGAGATCGCCGAGCAGTTGCGCAAAAACCCCGCACTGGTCGACAACAAGCAATTCGTGAAGGGGCATCCGGCATTGCAGGATTTCTTGGCCAGCCATCCTGGAGTTCGGGAGGAGTACAAGGAGAACCCAACAGGGTTCATGAGCCAGGAGCAGCGCTTTGACCAGCGCCACGATTCTGTCATGCACCGTGACAATGACGTGACCCGCGGTGAGCTTTCCAGCTTCCACGAGTTCCTCGAGGGCCACGGAAATATCTCCGGAGAACTTTCCAAGAACCCGTCGCTCGCCACTAACCAGGAATATATCGAGAATCACCCAGCCCTGCGCACTTACTTGCAGTCGCATCCACGAGTGCACGAGGAATTGGGCGAGAACCCGCAGTCGTTCCTGAAATCAGCGCAGCACTTCGATACCACAACAAGAAACAAAACGGCGCCGAAACCCATGGCCGACACAAAGATGAAATGAACGAAATAGCTGCTCACGGATCTGCGAGGGGAAAGTCATCTGCCACTTTCCCTTCGCGGTGATCGACAGCAAAGACTCAAGGGAGGCAATTTCATGAAGGTAACATCAGCAGCGATCGCGGTTTTTACGCTGATTCTAGCGATTCCGGCTCTCGGGCGAGATAAGAAACACAACAATCGCGCCATGATCGAGAAAATGGAGGCGGTTCCCTGCGGCGCTAAAGAGCGCGGCCTCACCGGAATTGGCAGTGTCTTTGCCTCAATCGGTGCCACGCACGTCGACTCCGACGAAAAGCTCTGCCCGCAATACATGCTCCGCACCGACGATATGGAGTATCACATTCGACCACTCGATCACAAACATCCTCGAATCCTCCCTGTCGGACAGGAAGGCGAGTTCAAGATCTCCAAAGACGTGATGGAGATGCGCATCCCTGACGGCGACCACAAGAAGCGCCGCTATCAAGTCGTAGCCATGAAGCCGATCGACCACTCGGCAACCGGCGATCAAGAAACCAATACCAGATACGTTCCCCGCAAGGATTATGCCGAGAAGCCGCTTGACGCCAAAGCCAGCGCGCAAAAAACCACGGTCAAGCCTTCTGCCGACTCATCGTCCCCGCATAATAATTGGTGATCTCAAACTTTTTCGCTGAAACAGAAAGGCCGCCCTCGCAGGCGGCCTTTCTCTAACTTGCTTTCGATTCTTTTACTGATGCACGTTGATGACTCCGAAATAGCCGTTGGTGTCACTCGGACCAGAGGTGAAGAATAACTGGTTCGTGTGGCCGTTCAGAGCCGATCCGCCTCCGAACTCAATTCCCCAAAGCCCGTTGATCGCAAGCGCCTTGCCGAGAGAGTTCTTTAGCGGCCCCATGGCTTTCCCAGTAGTCAGGTTGAATCCGTTGATTGTTCCGGTCGTAGTATTATTCGAGACCAGCAACGCTCCGCTCAGCGGCCCGAAATTTTTCGGAGCCACAGCCACTCCCCACGGCTGGTTCAACGGCGCGCCGTGCGCAAATCGTTTCACGAAAGTGCCGTCTTCCCCAAAAATATCAACGTATCCGCCGGCCCCACCGGTCTGGCTGGCAAACGTGACATACAGCTGTCCGCCGATATCCTGAATTCCGAACGGCGCAAAACCCGCCGGAATTGTGGAATCGGTAAACGACTTCACCAGATTGAAGTTGGCGTCATATACGTCGACTTTATTGTTGGCTGCGTCGGCGGCATACAACGAATTCCCTGACGTATGGCTGGTGATCGCCAATCCCGTGTACACCGCGCCGGCCTGCCGAACAGCGATCAACGTGGTGCTCGGTTCAAAGTTTGACCAGCCGCTGATGGTTCCATCGAGCGTCGCGAACAAGAATGCTGACGTCCAATTTTCAATTTTGAACTCCGTAGATCCGTTGTAAACAATCCCGGTCGGCGACCCTGGGCCTACACCCGACGAAGACGGGACGATCACCTTCAATGACTGTATATTGCCACTGCCATCGTAAAGCGTCGACCATCCAGAGGCTTCATCGCTGATCCAGAACGCTCCCCCCGGTGCATAGGCAAGTCCCCACGCATTTTGCAACAACGTATCCTGATGCTTAGCCTTTCCAGCAAGATTCGAATCCAGATTGGTGAGTGCGTAAGACTGCGCCAGGGCCGCTCCCGATAACATCAGGACGAGCCCGCAGCCAGCGGCGAGAGTAATCATGCGACGGACAGAACTGGGCATTTAAAATTCTCCTTTGAACTCAATTAGCGGGCCTGAACCAACCAACGCTGCAGAACTAAGGGGGCTCCTATCGATGGGTCCAACATCGACTTGTCAACAACGTCCCGTGCAGGTTCAGCTTAAAATCATCGACCTGCAGCCCACGCATCCTATCCCCGGCGCGCCCCGCATTTGTCACCACTTTGTCATCAAATTGCACATTTCTCCAACCTCGATGAAGGCTCTGTTTCGGCTTCCAGCAACGGTTTTAAGCGCAAACAATGACGTAGTATTCAATCGCCGTTTCAGCTCGCGAGTGATGCGCACTGCTGCCGTGCTCTCGTCAACACCGAGCGCGGAAAAACTTCTTATAGATTGGGGGAGAAAATAAGAAAATTGCGAACT
>QIAK01000255.1 GCA_003225515.1 Acidobacteriota bacterium
AACCAGCCGCCTGATAAATGACAATCTTAGGGAAGCAGTGTCCTTCCTTCATGGCGAACCCTGGCGATCTCGCGTATACGGTCAAGCAGCAGGCGGACATCGTCGGCATCGTTGGTAGTTATATCAAGCTAAAAAAAGCCGGGGCGCAGAACTATTCCGGGCTGTGTCCGTTTCACGGAGAAAAGACGCCATCGTTCTCAGTCCATGCGACGCGCCAGTTTTATCACTGCTTCGGGTGCCACGAATCGGGCGACGTGTTCAGCTTCGTTCAGAAAATTGAGAAGATCACCTTTCCCGAGGCCGTAAGGATGGTGGCGCAGAAACTTGGAATTGCTCTGCCCAAGGCCAGTTATGCGACCCCGGGTGAGGCCAAGGAGGCGCGACTGCGCGGGCAGTTGCTTGACGTTCACGAGCGCGCCGTCGAGTTCTTTCAGGAATGCTTGCGACGTCCCGAGGGCGCCCGGGCGAGGGAATACCTGCTGGGGCGCGGGCTGGACGAGGAAATGATTGCGCGCTTCCGTATCGGGTATGCTCCCGATTCCGGCTTCCTATTGCGCGATCGCCTTAAAGGGGAGTTCGGCGAAGAACTATTGCGGGAGAGCGGCTTGTTTTCATGGAAGCAGGAGGACGCCTCTCAGCTGGCAGCTGCCAGCCGGCAGCAAAGCCGCAGGTCCCTCGACTCCGGTGAAACGTCCGCGAGCGGACGTTCCACCTACGCTCGGGATGACAGTGCCGTGGCGGGGCTGACGACCAACGACCAACGACCAACGACGCTTTCCGCCATGTACTCCAAGTTTCGCAACCGCGTCATGTTTCCCATAGCGAGCGAGGCTGGGAAGGTGATTGCGTTTACCGGGCGCACTCTGGCAGCCGATGAAAAGTCCGGGCCAAAGTATTTGAATTCGCCTGAGACGGCGATCTACTCCAAGGGACGCGTGCTGTTCAACCTCGATCTCGCCAAGGAATGGATCAAGAAATTCGATTACGCGATCCTTGTCGAGGGCCAGATGGATTGCATTTCCGTCTATGCCGCCGGATTTCATAACGTGATTGCCAGTTCGGGCACCGCGTTTACCGAACTGCAGGCTAAGCTGCTCGGACGCTTCAGTAAGAATGCCGTAGTGAACTTCGATCCTGATACGGCAGGCGCCAAGGCAACCGAGCGAACTCTGGGCCTGCTGGTCGAAGAAGAGTTTCAGATTAAGGTGCTGACGCTTGAGCAGGGATTCGATCCCGATCTCTACATTCGTCGCAAAGGGAAAGAAGCTTACGGCTCTGCGCTCAAGAATTCGCAGAAGTACTTCGAGTATCTGATTGAACGGGCCCGTACGCATTTTCCCGTGCGTAGTGCCGATGGCAAAAAAAACGCGGTGAATTATCTATTGCCTCACGTTCAACGCGTGCCCAGTCGCATCATTCGTGACGAACTGGCGCACGAAATCTCGCAAAAACTTGCCATCGACTCCGCGGTCCTGCGGCAAGAGTTGCGGCACGCGGCGGGAACGCGTTCAACTTCGGTGGTGAAAGCACCGGCGGAAGCGCAAGTAACTGACGCGGAGAAAGTTCTGATTCGCGCGCTCGCCTCGGTGCGGCAAATCCGGCCTGTAGAGGATCAGCTTTCCGGCCGCGATGGCGCGGAGGAAGAATTCGATCCGGCGCGCCAGGCTCATTTCGTTCTGCAGAATGAGGGTTTGCACCGTGGTCTGGCGACTGAATCCCTGGCCGAGTCACTGCTCAACGTCGGCGGCGAATTTGCCGATGTCCTTCAGGTGCCCGCAACCGACACCGATCGCCGCATGCTGGCATTGATTCTGCTGAAGGAAGACGAGGAACTCACAGCCGAGGTCCTGGAAGCTGCGGTGCGAGCTTTGCGCCGAATTCATTTGCGCCGTCGGCAAGACGAGGTGCAGCAGGAGCTCAAGAAACCGGGCCTCGCCTCCGATAAAGAACGATTGCGCGAGCTGTTGACCGAACTGGAGCGAATCAGCCGTGCCTTAAGGGATCCGAGCCTGCTGGAAGCTGGCTTGAAAACTCCGGAAAAGAAGAAAAGCGCTTGAAACAAAAAGCCTTGCAAGGCCATCTAACTATTTAAGGGAATTAAGGATAGCGGCGAGGGCTGCGACTTTCAGGCTGGCAACCGATAGACGGTGCAGCACTTATGTGCTAAACTCTGTAAGTTTGTGCGATACGCGTGACCCCGCAATACCCACACATTCCCACCTTTTAAGGAACTTTATCACGCGCTCCTGTAGGAGCGGAATTAAATAGTTTCGAGGACACAACCTTTTGGCTCTTGACGATAAGTTCGAAGACATTAAAAAGCTGATCGACACAGGCAAAGAGAAGGGATACCTGACCTACGACCAGGTAAACGATTTGATCCCGCACGATGTGCATTCTCCTGAGGACCTGGACGATCTGCTGACGACGATTGGTACGCAGGGAATCGACGTGCTGGAAGGGCCCAAACTGCCTTCGGCGACGCTCGATAAAAAATTCGATGAATCGGAGGAAAGCGAGGACGTTGAACTCGACCTCACCCCCGGTGCACTGGAAAAGACGAACGACCCCGTCCGCATGTACTTGCGCGAGATGGGAACCGTGCCGCTGCTCACGCGAGAAGGCGAAGTAGAAATCGCCAAGCGCATCGAGCGCGGACAAATCCGTGTGCTCAAGGCCCTGTCGCGGTCGCCCATCGTGATTCGCGAATTGCTGGCTATGGGCGAAGACCTGACCAAGGGCGTGCGCTCGATCAAGGAAGTGGTCACCTTCGATGAAGAAGAGATCACTGACGAGATCCTGCAGAACCGCCTGAATGAATTCACGGGCAAGATCGACGACATGGCCAAGCTGTACAAAAAGGCCGCGTTGCTCGAGGAAAAATATCTCGAAGTATCGAAGACGAAGAAGCCGAAAGATCATCGCCGGGCGCGGCGCAAGCTGGCTCGCGCGATTGTCGCGACATCGAAGGCGGTGCGCAAGCTGGGCTTCACCAACAACGAGCGCAAGCGGCTGATCGAGCGGCTCAATAAGACAGTCGACGGCATGCGTTCGCTCGACCGCCAGACGACGAACCTGGAGCGCAAGGCCGACGCTACCCGCAGCGAAGAGCAGAAAAAAGAATATCGGCGACAGGCGCGTGCGATTCGCGGCGAAGTTGAAAAGCTGGAACTCGAAACCGGCGTGTCGTTTCAGGAGCTCAAGCGCACCCAGCGCGAGATCATCCAGGGCGACATGGATGCGGAGCAGGCCAAGCGCGAGCTGATTGAGGCCAACCTGCGACTGGTAGTTTCGATTGCCAAGAAATATACCAATCGCGGACTGCAATTTCTCGACCTGATTCAGGAAGGCAACATCGGCCTGATGAAGGCAGTCGATAAATTCGAATACCGCCGGGGCTATAAGTTTTCCACGTACGCCACGTGGTGGATTCGGCAGGCCATTACGCGCGCGATTGCCGACCAAGCGCGTACGATCCGCATCCCGGTGCACATGATCGAAACGATCAACAAGCTGATCCGCACCTCGCGGCAACTTGTTCAGGAACTGGGGCGCGAACCGACGTCGGAAGAAATCGCCAAGCGCATGGATATTCCTGTGGCGAAAGTGCGCAAGGTGTTGAAGATCGCGCAGGAGCCGATCTCCCTGGAAACGCCGATTGGCGAAGAGGAAGATTCGCACTTGGG
>QIAK01000256.1 GCA_003225515.1 Acidobacteriota bacterium
CACCAATATCCCGAGCTGTACCGCGTATAGACCTTCAAGCGCGGGATAGCTGGTGATCGCCAACAGGAGAATACACACGAGCCAAGTCCGCGAGAGGCGACAGGAGAGTGCCCGGATCGAAAACAGAACGCTGGCGAATGTCATCGACGCCAGCATGATGGCAAGCACAACACGCGAAGCGGTAAAAGGCAATTCTGCCAGGCCGGATCAGTCGAACGGCGAACATCGAGCGGGCGGCCAAACAGCCCGATTTGGATTTCCTGAGTAATCTCGGAACTGTAGGGAGCGTGATGTCCTATCAAACACTCTCGCGAAGTCATCCACACAGGATAAAAATCACCGCCGAAACCAATCCTGAATTTCAGCCCGTTGGCGGCGCTTACTTCGCTCGCGCGCGGAATCAGGAGTCCGAACTCGTAGTACAGCATCGAGGCTGCACCGATCAGGGCGAGCCCCAATGCGAGAGTGGATGCAAAAGAGCGAGTTCCAGGCCGAGAAGTGGTCATCGCACGTGGTCAGGAATTGTTTATGCAGCGAATTAGAGCACGGGGGGAGAACCTCGGCAAGGATTGCGAAGGATGAGGACTAGCCGGACGTGAAAAGGTGTCCGAGTTTCTCTTTTTTTGTTTTGAGGTACTCCTCAGCGTGCCTGCTGGGAGTGACTTCGCAGGGGACGCGCTCGACGACGTGTACTCCGGCGCGTTCGATTGCTTCCACTTTTTCGGGATTGTTCGAGAGCAGACGCGCGCGCGTGATGCCCAGCGATTTCAGGATCTCGGCGGGAAGGGTGAAGTCGCGGTAGTCGTTCTTGAATCCGAGCTTTTCGTTGGCTTCGACGGTGTCGAGGCCTGCATCCTGCAATTCGTAAGCCTGGAGTTTTGCCATTAGACCGATGCCGCGACCTTCCTGCTGCTCGTAAATCAGGATGCCGGCGCCCTCGGCGGCAATCATCGAGAGAGACAATTCAAGCTGCTGGCGGCAATCACAGCGCAGAGAATGAAAAACGTCCCCAGTGAGACATTGCGAATGAATGCGAACCAGCGGAGGAGTCGATTTAACGTCGCCCATAACCAGTGCGACTGCTTCTTCGGGTTCGCGATCTCCGTTGAGTAACGGACCGCGAAAACCGTAGATGCGGAACACGCCCCAGCGGGTAGGGAACTCCGCGGACGCAATCGGTTGAATTGGGAGCGTACTCACATAGTCATTATAGCGGCTGGTGTGTGGCGAAGAACGTTTGGCTCGCGACCGAGCGCTAGCCGCGCGCGTGAAACGGGAAGATTGCATCCTGTTTCGAAGAGATGGGTGAACCGTTGCGGGTGGCGGGATGGAAATGCCAGTTCTCCAGCGCCGCCAGGCACTTGGTGTCGATATCGGGACCAAGGCTCTGCAGCACGTTGGTGCGGACGATCTCTCCGCGTTCATCGATGGTGATTTCGATAACTTCGTTGCCGGGAGACGAGGGCAATTGCCACGGATAGACGACAGGGTCGGAGGTTGCAATCGGGAGAGCTGGCCGAATCTCGTCGCCATAAAAGGATCCACGATTCAGCGTCCCGTAGGGAAGTCCAGCCTGCGCGCCGTGGCCCAACGCTGAAAGAGTTTGAGTCTTGGAAGTGTCTTCGGCAGGAGTGCGGGCGATAGGATTCTGTGGCGCCGGCACTTTTGCCAGCTTGGGAGCTTTCCAGGTCAACTTGTCCTGACTCAGCCGCTGGCGACGAAAGCGCTCAGTGGCGCTATCGGAAGAACTGTGATTGCTGTCGTCGGGGGACTTGCTGGCCCAGTAGAGTCGTGTAACCGACTTGCCGTTCTGCCCCATGGCAACTGATACGGCGTTTAGGAGTTGAGGCTCCGGAGTGTGCAGCAGCCAGGCCAGAACCAGACCATGGAGCGTGAGCGAGGCGATTCGCACCCAGCCTTGCCCGCTCGCGGTATTGAGTTGCGAAAACATATGCGGCTCTGGTTCGATTTGGGTAAGGTTCACCCGTTTCCTAATGGTAGTTAGACGTAAACGGCAGGATTTCGTCAAGAGGATTTTGAGCGTGGTTGGCCACGGAGTAATGGTGCGGACGTCGTCGCGGGCGGCGGTCCGGTTGGTACCGATTCTGGATCGCTGCTAAAATAATCGAGCGGTAAGAATAATCCATCCTGTACGTGGGGCTATAGCTCAGTTGGGAGAGCGCGTCGTTCGCAACGACGAGGCCGTCGGTTCGAGCCCGACTAGCTCCACCAAAATTCATTCACCATCCAAGGGGCTGAAGTCAGGTTGGGGCCATGCTGCGCTCTAATCAGGATTGTTCCTCCTCTAATTTGTCCTTTTTGTGAACGCAGAGCCCAAGTTTTCATGGGGACTCCTCCATAAATTGCGCCAAAAAAAACCGCACAGCATTGAGCTGTGCGGCGAGAGTGAGATGCGTGCAAAAGGGTGAAGCCGAACGAAAACGAATTTACGCTCTTGCGAGCTTGCGGCGAATCAAGCCTGCCAGACCGATCAGGCCGGTGCCGAACATGGTCATGGTTCCGGGCTCAGGAACGGCGCTGTAGCCGATGAATTCCTGCGGTCCGATGCCGGGTTTGCCGCCAACTGGAGTGTAGAGCAAGAGTCCGCTGTAAGCGCTGTCGGGCGCGGTACCGGCGAGAGCCAGGTACGTCGCATCGGTAGCAGCGCCACCGTATGTGGTGAAAAGAGTCTCGCCCTGTGCGTTCGTGGAGAACAGTCCCCATACCGCCCACTGCGCCTGCAGGGTCGTGAGTGTGCCGGCCAACATGCTCTTATAGATGAGTCCGGCGGCCTTGTAATCGAGCGTCATCGAGGGCCCGAACATGCTGCCGGCGATGCCCTGTAGAAACGGAGAGACGGTCGCGGTCCAGGTCTCGGTCTTATAGATGTTGTTGTCGAAGCTGTCGCACATCAGCGGCGTGAGAGTGGAGCTGCCGTTGACGGAGAAATAATATTTTTGATTCTGGAATTCGTAAGTCAAGGTCACCGATTTCGCGACGGCAGCATTGGTCAGAACCAGCGCCATCAGCGCCACGAACAGAGCCAGAGCGGAACGTTTAAAACGCATAGATAGTCTCCCAGCAAACGAAAGTGGCTGTCTCCCCAGTACTGCGACAGCGGCCGTGCGCATCTTTCTACCGGGGGAATTTGCTGAAGACCTTAGGGTTGGGTCCAGCTTTCTGGTAGCGCCGTTTAGGGTGCGGCAAAGACTCGATATACGGGAAATCGACTCCCGTAACCAAGGGCATAGTACCAACGATTGGATTTCATTTGGAATGGCCCCTTCGTGGCGTTACTAAAGTCACGACCACGTTGTAGGCTGTAAGTGGATGGTGGCAAGAGTTTCATTGAGGCGAGTTCGTGCGATGTGTCTTCGATGAGTCTATTTTCGAGGCGGGTGTTAATGAGAGAGACACTGTTTCCGAATTTGGAACATTGTTGCGTCCGCCAGCGAACATATTTTGTGCAAAGAGATGCACCGTCTGATACGATGTTCGCAATCAAAACACATATCCTCACTATTTTGTGGGGCTTAAGTGATTCCGTCGTGGCGCTTGAACTGCACATCCAGCCTTGCAGCGAAGTGTCATTCGGTCACATCCCAGCGGACCGATCGCGAAGGTAGGTAGCAGTTGTCGAATGAACCGGAAGTGGGCAGTGTTGAGAGGGTGATGCGGCGCCGCCCGACCCGCCGCCATCGCAGGAATCGCGCAACTCGGCGCGTTCTGTTGTTTGTGTTCTGTGCCGGTCTCGCCATCGGGTTTTCCTCCGTAGCTCTTCAGTATCTGAGTCCATCGCTGTTCCATGCATCCAGGGCGGTTGAGCCGGATCACCAGGCTATCGAGAGCGGCCAAAAAATCCTGTTGCAGACGCAGCAGGAATCGCTGCGGCAGATGGAGAGTCGTCCGGTCTATCCCTATTCCGTTGTGCCCGGCGGAGTGAGAAGTGCGAGTGAGTTGAAGTGGATGGCGCAGCACGACCCTGTGGTCGCGGCGCATTATGCGGGATTTGATTACGATCACGCGCGCGTTGTGCGCCTGGTCCTGGCGCGCACCGCGTATGTGTCTTATCGTATCGGCAACAAAGTTTATTGGACTCGCCGTCGCGTAACCCTGAAGAAGGGCGAGACGGTCATTACGGATGGCAAGATGACGGCGCGCTCGCGATGTGCGAACCGCGTGGAAGAAGTGCCGCAGCAGGCATCATCTTCGTCTGAGCCGCCCGCCGCAAAGTTTGAAGAACCTGTTCAACCTGCGACGGGTACAGCCGTCGCTAATCCTCCGCTTCCATTCCAATCTGCATTGCTGAATCGCTCTTTAGTGCCTGGACTGGGAC
>QIAK01000257.1 GCA_003225515.1 Acidobacteriota bacterium
AACAATCCCCTGCTCTACATCCCGCGCAGCTTGCGTGACGCTTTCGGGTTTACCCAAATCGCGCCAATAAAATTCGTCCGCACGAAAGCCGAGAATCTTTCCGCCTGCTCCCGCCAAGCGCAGATAAGAAGTGATAATCGAGAACGCGCCGTCTTCGGGGAGTTCCGCGAGGAGGCGCCGTGAAATCACGTGCACGCCGGAGAATGCCAGAGCCTGCGTCTGCTGCGAAGGCCGGACGATTTCAGACGCACCGTCGCGCCCGGCGCGGCGTCCGCAGAACTGATTGTGCTCGTCGAAGAGTAGATAGCGAGAGGTCTCACGATCCTGCACGGCCAGCGTGGCCAGCGCCCGGTTCTGCGCGTGGAATTGCACCATGCGGTTCAGATCGATGGTGCTGATGACATCAACGTTGTGCAGAAGGAAAGGCTCGTCGGTAGCGCCGTCATTCTCCAAAAAGAACCAGGCCGCTTTTTTGAGGCCGCCGCCTGTATCGAGCAGGACATCCTCGCGCGAGACTTCAATCCGCATTCCGAAGTTGCCGTTTTTCTTTAGATACTCCACAACTTCGTCGGCGAAGTGGTGCAGGTTGACGATCACCTCGCGGACCCCAAATTGCCGCAGGCGTGTGAGCGTGATCTCCAGCAGAGTATGCCCGGCCACCTCGACCAGAGCTTTGGGGCGATCATTGGTGAGTGGACGAAGGCGCGTCCCCAGGCCGGCAGCCAGAATCATTGCCTTCATCGCGCGGCCTTCATTTTGCGACCTTCATTTTGCAGCCCGCTTGGCCCGGACTGGTTTCGCCTCAGCTTGCTTTGCCTGAGCCGGTTTCGCTTGAACATGCCCGGCTTGAGTCTGCTCGGCTTGAGTCTGCTCCGCTTGCACCTGCTCGGGTTGAACTTGCTTCGCTTGAACCTGCTCCGACGCAAGCCGTTCGAGCTCGCGATGGGTCAGGACCACTTCTATCCCGGTCCGGCCGTGCAGACGTTTCGCTACCTGCTCGGCGAGATATACCGAGCGATGCTGTCCGCCCGTGCATCCGAACGACACCATCAAATTCTTGAAGCCGCGGCGCTGATAATTATTCACGCTGGCATCGACGAGCGACATGACGCTGGCCAGATACTGGTGCACGCTCTCCTGCTGATTCAGATAGTCAATCACTGGAGCGTCGCGGCCGGTGAGCGTCTTGAAGCGCTCTTCGCGTCCGGGATTGGGCAAGCTGCGGCCGTCAAAAATGAAGCCACCGCCGTTCCCGCTCTCATCTTTCGGCAGACCGCGATGAAACGAGAAGCTGACAATTCTGACGACAAGATTGTCGGCATCCGAAGCCAGGCTCTGCAACTTCTCCGAAGCCAGCATGCTGTGAAAGGCATCCATCAGCGTAGGCAGCGCGATGGGCAGTGAGACGTTGTGCAGCAGCCAGCGCAGATTTTTTAGCGCGTACGGCACGCTCTGCAAAAAATGCACTTTGCGCTCGTAGAATCCGCGAAACCCGTAAGCCCCCAGCGCCTGCATGATGCGGATGTACACGTAGGCGTAGTAGTGCTGCATGAACGTTTCACGTTTCACATCGGCAAAGCCGGCGAGCGCTTCGAGATAATGATCGAGCAACTGCTGCCGCAGCTCCGGCGGCAGATCGGCCTTGGCGTCATACAGAAGAGAGGCGACGTCGTATTGCAACGCGCCTTTGCGCCCGCCCTGATAGTCGAGAAAAAAAGGCTGGCCCTGGTGCAGCATGATGTTGCGCGACTGGAAGTCGCGATACATGAAGTAATCGCGCCCGGCGCTCAGCAGAAACTTCGTCAGCCGGCTGAAATCATCTTCCAGCGCTTGCTCGCTGAAGGGAATGCCTGCCAGCCGCAGAAAATAATATTTGAAGTAATTCAGGTCCCAGGCAATCGACTGCCGGTCGAAACTTCCGCGCGGATAACATACTTTGTAGTTCAAATCACGGCCAGCCTCTATTTGAAACCTGGGCAGCGTGCCGATGACCTTGCGATAGGCGTCCACGGCGGGCGCAGCGACTCGTTCACCCGCACGATGCGTTGAAAGAAATTCAAAGAGGGACGTGTTGCCGAGATCTTCCTCCAGATACGCCCCGTGCGCCAGATCCTCGGCATAAATTTCCGGCACAGGGAGACCATGCTTGCGGAAGTGGCGGGAGAATTCTAGGAAGGCGGCGTTCTCTTCGCGGACGTCGTAAAGAATGCCGATGGCGCTTACTTTGCGGCCAATCAGCCGGATGATTTTGCGCCCGGAGCCTCCGAGCTGCCCCTGCAACGGCTGCACCTGTTCGACGGGCGAATGAAAATGCTGCTCAAAGAGTTGTTTGAGAATATCCATGAGGTCCGCCGTGCAGCTTACATTCGACAATTCATCCACAAAGATATCATCGAAGGGCGTCTGTTCAATGCTCTGGAATCGCTCGCCAACGCTTTAGTAATAGCCCATCCGAGCTATTCCTATTTCACACCCTACCCGGTAGCCTGATTGTGAGCAGACTTCGGGGGAGGGCTGTTCGACGAACGTCCCGTGACTCATATGAGTCCGGGACGTTTTGTTCTGCGCCAACGAGTGGGGACTTTCGGCAGTATAGCCATGGTTGCGACCGGGAACTATACTGTCGGCGCCCATACATTTTGGAGGACATTTGATGACTTCCCTGAGAATGCTAACGCTTCTGTCCGCCATGCTGGCTTCCGTCCTCGGCGCACCACTCTCGCACGCCCAAAGCGGCAAGCCTGTGAAAATAGGATTTTCCGTGGAGGCAATGAAAGGGGAACGCTGGCAAACCGACCTGAATTCCTTTCAGGCGCGAGCCAAGGAGTTAGGCGCGGAGGTAATTTCCAGCGACGCCGACGGAGACGACGATCTTCAGTTCAAGCAGGTGAAGGGCATGATCAAGGCCGGCATCAAAGTTCTGGTGCTGCTGCCGCACGATTCCCAAAAGGCTGCCCGCATGGTGGATGCCGCCAAGTCTGCCCATGTGAAAGTCATCAGTTACGATCGCCTGGTTCAGAACAGCGACGTCGACCTCTACATAAGTTTCGACCGCGCCGAGATTGGCAAGATGCAGGCAGAGTATCTGGTGAATCTTGCGCCTAAAGGAAATTATGTGCTCATTGCTGGCTCTCCCAACGACGACGGCGCCAAAGTTTTGCACGACAAACAGATGAACATCCTGCAGCCCTACATCGATCGCGGCGACATAAAAGTGACCGCCGATGGATATACAAAAGACTGGATGCCTTCCGAAGCGTACGTGCACATGCTGGAGGCGATCGATGCTTCGCAGGGCAACATCGCAGCCGTCCTCGCGTCCAATGACGGAATGGCCGTAGGCGCGATTCAGGCTCTTCGCGAGCACAACCTCGCCGGCAAAGTTCTGGTCTCAGGACAAGATGCTGATTTAGCGTCCGTCATATGCATTGCGCAGGGAACGCAGACGATGACGGTTTACAAGCCGATCCCAATTCAGGCGGCCACCGCCGCAGAGGCAGCAGTCCATTTGGCGAAGGGCGAAAAGACCAATGCGGATGGAACAACCGATAATGGAAAGATAAAGGTGCCGACCATCCTGCTGAAACCCATCCTCGTGACCAGGGACAATATAAAGACAACAGTCGTCCAGGACGGCTTCCAAAAACTGAAAGATATTAACCAGGGATTGTCAGCAGGCCAGCAAATCAACTAGGGCGGCGGGCACACAGGCGACGCGAATGTTCCTGCGGGAACACTGTGGAAAA
>QIAK01000258.1 GCA_003225515.1 Acidobacteriota bacterium
CCTGCCTTCAGTCAGACTCAGCCCGCGGCGAATCCGAACCAGGTCGCCGATGGAAGCGCCCGAATAAGTTCTGCCGTTGCGCCTAAGGCATCTGACGATTCCAATGTTCTGGAACTCCAACCTGATGGCAGCTCTCGTGCAGCAAAAGCCAATGCTGAGGCTAAAGTTTCGTTTCCGAACCTGAGTCGCCCATTGTACGAGGATACGACCTGCTACACGATTCGTAGCTACGTGGTTGCTCGCGATTCAAAGCATTCGGATTCCACGCATCCCGCGGGATATTCGACGTGCCAGCCAGCTTCACGTTATGGCCTGAAGACTACCGACATTCGAATCGAATCGGTCAACCGCTAAGCGGCTGGCAGAGGACGTTGAATCGGCGAACGCGACACTTCTTGACTCGTTGGTCACTACGCTCCTTTACAAAATTCCGGAGTACATCGGATGGCCCTGGAACATCTAAATGGAACCGCAATACTCCCGCATTCACCGGGTTCATAACTGGTATGACGCAGTACGTATGTGAGGAAAGGCATCTCTCATGCAACATACCGAAGCTCAAGCCCTTTCCCTCCGCTGTTCAGAATGTCATCGATCGCATGCAACCAGGGAGGCCTCCCATGACGAAACCTATGTCTCTTTACGTACCGGATCTTCTCAATTCGAGCGTGCCTTTTAGAAGAGTCGGCACTGTGCTTCTGGTCGCCCTTGCCCTGATCGCCGTTTGTCCCGAGGTCGCGAAAGCAACGGAGTCCGAGATAGCTCCTGGCTTGCAACAGTCCCAGCAAGATCAGCAACGCGAACAGCAACAGCGCGACCAACAGGCTCGCGACCAACAGCAGCGCGAACAGCAACAGCGCGATCAGCAAGCCCGCGACCAACAGCAACGCCAGCAGCAACAGCGCGATCAGCAAGCTCGCGACCAACAGCAGCGCGAACAGCAGCAACGACCCGCATCCAACCAGCGCGTAACCGCCGATCGGAACTCACCAGATGCAGGGAGGCCTGCTACGGCTCCGCACGTTCTCGACACCAAACCTGAAAAGCAAGTCGTGTCAAAGCCGACCGAACCCGACTTGCGCCGCCCCAATTGTGAGGGCAAGCCTTGTGAGTCCGTATCGAAACCTGTCTCCACCCAACCTGACCTGCGGCAT
Organism: Acidobacteriota bacterium; assembly: GCA_003225515.1. Classification (GTDB taxonomy): domain Bacteria; phylum Acidobacteriota; class Terriglobia; order Terriglobales; family Acidobacteriaceae; genus Sulfotelmatobacter. The sequence goes on from QIAK01000258.1 coordinate 1,155, forward strand.
CGCGTGTGCCTCAATGGAAATTGCGGGTGTCCGGACGGGCAAGTCGAGTCGAAAAAAGGATGTGTTCCGTTGGCTACGGCCAAGGCTTTGCCTACGCAGAGGGTTAAGCAATGTCAGCCTGGTGAGGTCTTGAACGGCTCAGCTTGCGTGCCATCTACCACGTGCCAACCAGGTCAATCCTGGAATGGCGCCAGTTGCGTGCCATCTACCACGTGTCAACCAGGGCAGATCCGAACTGGTGCCGCATGCCAGAGCGATTGCTCAATTGTGAACGCGGAAGCCGGCAACTGGATTCCCCAGGTCAGAAGTGCGCGACAGGATCGCGACGAAGCTTGCCGGCAAGACCCATCTGGAATGCAGTGCCAACAACTGAGTGGACATTACACCGTCACGCTCGAGCAATATAGGAGCATCTGGGCGGGTGCGCCAGTGGATTGCCAGATCACGCTGCCAGTGCCCGATACGATATGAACCATTTGTGATAACTAGATTCGCGTAGCGAGGAACATGTTTCCTATAACGCGAGATGATCGCGCGAAATCCGGCGAGCTCAACTCATCCGCTCGGCTCATCCCCGTTCCCGATGAGCATCTCCCGCTGAACTCGCCGCCCTACCCTTTGTGCTGCTCACGCTTTAGAATGAGTTGAGCTTCTTCACCTCCGACTGCAAGGACTTGACTCATGGCGACGACCACAGCAGTTCCGAAGGCTCGAATTTCCGGGGGCAGTTTTTTGCTGGAGTCGCGGCGGCCCGAAGAAATTTTCACGCCTGAGGATTTCACCGAGCAGCATCAACTGATCGGGCAGACGGCGGAAGAGTTTGCCGTCAACGAGATTCTGCCCAATGTGGAGAAGATCGAGCATAAGGATTTCTCGGTTTCTCGCGAGCTGCTGAAAAAAGCCGGCGAACTCGGACTCAGCGGGGTCGAAATTCCCGAGGCCTATGGCGGCCTCGAAATGGACAAGGTCACCGCCGCCGTTATCGCCGACCACATCGCAAAATACGCAGGATTTGCCACCACCTGGGGCGCCCACAGCGGCATCGGCATGTTGCCGATCGTCTACTTCGGCACCGAAGAACAGAAAAATAAATACCTGCCGCGGCTCGCTTCCGGAGAAATCGTCGGAGCGTACGCCCTTTCGGAAGCCTCCTCCGGCTCCGATGCACTCAATTGCCGGGCTCGCGCCGAACTCTCTTCCGACGGCAAGCACTACGTCCTCAACGGCGAAAAAATGTGGATCACCAATGCCGGCTTCGCCGACCTGTTCACGGTTTTTGCAAAAGTCAACGGTGAGAAATTCAGCGCGTTTTTGGTCGAGCGAACTTTTCCCGGATTCTCCGTCGGCGCAGAAGAGCACAAGATGGGCATCCGCGGATCGTCGACCTGCCCCATCATCCTCAACGACTGCAAAGTGCCGGTCGAAAATCTTCTGGGTGAAATCGGCAAAGGCCACGTAATCGCCTTCAACATTTTGAACGTCGGACGTTTCAAGCTGGGCGCGATGTGCGTGGGCGGAGGCCGCGTCTCGCTGGAGAACGCCATCGCCTACGCCAAGCAGCGCAAAGCCTTCAACAAAGTGATCGCCGACTTCGGACTGGTCCGCGAAAAAATTGCAAACATGGCCACCTTGCTTTATGTCGGCGAATCGCTGGTCTATCGCACCGTCGGCATGATGGATGTTGCCTTGGGCGAGGTCGACAAATCAGCCGCCGACGCCGCCAAGCAGACCCTGAAGGCGATCGAAGAATACGCCGTCGAATGCTCCATCATTAAAGTCTGGGGTTCGGAGATGATCGACTACGTGGTCGACGAAACCGTGCAGATTTATGCGGGCTACGGGTTCGTCGAAGAATACCCGGCCGAGCGCGCCTACCGCGACGCCCGGATCAATCGCATCTTCGAAGGCACCAACGAAATCAATCGCCTGATCATCACCGGCTTCCTGCTGAAGCGTGCCATGACCGGGCAATTGCCGCTGATGCCCGCGATCAAGAAATTAATGGACGAGGTGCTCTCCGGACCATCCCTGGCGGAAGAACTGGAAGGCGCTCTGCCCGAGGAACGCCGATTAGTTGCTCAGGCCAAAAAGCTGGGGCTGTTTGCCTCAGGCGCCGCTACACAGAAATACATGCAGGCTATTCAGGACCAGCAGGAAATCATGGGAGCAATCGCCGACATGACGATTGAAACCTACGCAATGGAATCGGCGGTCTTGCGTGCCCAGAAGGTTGTGGAAGCCAAAGGTGAAGCCACAGCCGCTCTGCCCATCGCGATGACGCGCGTCTATCTCTCGCAGGCGATGGAAAAAGTTGAATCGTCCGCTCGAAAAGTAATTGCCGCGGTTGCTGACGGCGACATGCTGCGAACCCAACTCGCTATCCTGCGCCGGCTGGCCAAGCATGAGCCATTCAACACCATCGACCTAAGGCAGCAGATCGCGCAGAAGCTGATCGAGCGTGGCAAATACACGCTGGTATAAATCTTTAACCACGAAGGATCACGAAGGAACCCACGGCTTGGAAATCCAGGGTTTTGAAAAGCCAGGATTTTCTTCGTGTCCCTTCGTGCCCTTAGTGGTTAAAGCCTTCGTCCTCCCCTTTCTGATACAACTGTCGAAATGAAAATCACAGCGCTGCTCATGGCAATCGCGATTGCTCCCGCATTGTCAGCTCAGTCGAA
>QIAK01000259.1:0-1151 GCA_003225515.1 Acidobacteriota bacterium
CTGTCTTCCAATTCCTTCTTCATCTCCGAGACGTGCATCAAAAGCGGCGCATGATATTTCTTCGCCAGTTCCGACGCGTCCTGAATGGTCTTCTTCGAACACGTATAAATCGAGTGCGGTGCCGGAGCCGCGTGAATCAGCGGATCGCCCTGCCATCGTTTTAGAAACTTCTCGGTGTACGCCATCATCTCCACATTGGACTTATTGTCCGGCGCAGGAAAATCGATAAACGTTTCGCCCAGCACGCCGCGCATTCCGGCTGCCTTGGTCTCCTCGGCAACCGCGTCCTCGAAGTAATACATATCGGCAAACGTCGTAACGCCCGACCGGATCTGCTCCGCCGCTGCCAGACGCGTCCCCCAGCGCACGAATTCTTCATTCACATTTTTCGCTTCTGCTGGGAAAATGTACTTGTAAAGCCACTCGTTGAGGGTGACATCGTCATGCAGCCCCCGAAACAATGTCATCGGAACATGCGTATGCCCGTTGATGAATCCGGGCAGCACCAGCCGCCCCTGCGCATGGATAACCTGCGTCGATTGATACTTCGACTCGACCTCCTCCCGCTGGCCCACCGCAACAATAGAGTCGCCGCGCACTGCAACACTCCCGTCTGAGTAAATCGTGCGCGGCCCATTCATTGAAACCACAATCCCGCCGCTTACGATCAGGTCCGCATTCTGCTTTGCCTGTCCAAATGCCAGCGTGCTGAGTGCAGCCACAAAAACTGCCGCAAACTTCATCATTCATTTCTCCATTCGTCCCGAGCAAAAGCGCAGCTCACTCGGAATCAGAATCCTCATCCGCTCAGCGCTCGCCCACTCTTCTCAAATAAAACTGAAAGAAATTCTCCGGATTGGAATTCAGGCAGACTTGCGCGTTCACCGCACCCGGCTCCTCGCGCGTGAATCCCTTATCGTCCACGCGAATGTGCAGCCCGGTCACTGGACACAGGTCCGGCCGCAGCACGAATTCCAGAGTCATGGGATCAAACAACGTAGGCGTTTCCTGCGCCCACAAGTGATACAGGATCGCGAGCTGATCGCTTACCGCAGTCCCGCGGGTAAACAGGAAAGCCCGCTTTACTTCATCCAGCTTCAATTGCGTGGAATCAAGTGGCATCACGTAAAGCGGCACCCCCGAGGAAAACA
>QIAK01000259.1:1296-1861 GCA_003225515.1 Acidobacteriota bacterium
TGCGATGAGTGTGATTTCGTTGGGATATTTTCGGATCTGGTCGAGAATAAATTCCGCTGCATCGCCATGCGACGGCTTCGCGAAGTGTCCCCCATCGGCATAGCGGCGCTGCGACATTGGAGTCTTCCCTGCGGCTTTCCCCGCCAGCACAGGGATTTCGCCCCTGCCCACCTCGCCTAAGAACCGGTCCACAATTCGGGCACGCACGTCCGTCTCGCCGAAGGTCGTCGTTATGCCTAACACCTGCAGCTCCGGACTCTTCACCGCCAGCGCCAGCGCAAATGCATCATCTACATCGTCGCCGATATCAGTATCGATGATGACTTTCTCCGGCACATGCGCGACGACTTGCGTCTGTCCGAGCGCCGGCCAAGCGCAAATCGCCAATCCCAATATGAACCTCGAAATCGTGCATCGCCCATCTTCAATCATTTTGATTCTCCATCCTCCAGTTGATGGTGATTTCCATGGAATTCCGGGACTACTTCAATGTCCCTTCGATGTTCTCGTTCAGTCGCGCGAGCTGGTTCGCGGGAATCCAGTATTCGCGATGTCCCGAGCTTCC
>QIAK01000259.1:1874-6564 GCA_003225515.1 Acidobacteriota bacterium
CAATGCGGTACCGCTCGACAAACGCGGCGTCGACCTTGAACCTAGTGACAAAACCGGCGCGACTCTCTTTTACGTTCCAGTCGCGCGCAATTTGCGTCGCATACTCCTCGGTCAACACCGGGTAGAAAATTGGCTGCTCCGGCAATCTGGGCGGAAATTCGCGAAACTTGCTACCCCGCACCAATTCCATCTCGCCCTGACCCAAGGGCCTGTACAACGTTATCGTTTGAACCGTCACCGCCTAAGGATACTAGCTAAAGAAATGGCGAAGATTTTAACTTTCCATCCTGCGACGAACCTCCAAGCCGAAAACTGAATGACAAGACCTGCGACAAGCGTGTCGTCCCACCCACATCGTGTCCGGCGCCCCACGCGGCCTTTCGCCGCCCGTCACTGTAACGCCTGTCAAATCAATGCGCGCTAGTCTGGCTCGAGCCTTGCATTACTCAAAGTGCTGCTAAGCAGCAGGAGGCAACCACAATGACCCGCATCAACGCATTTCGCACCATCGCACCAACCAGCAGTTCCGTAAGCTGGGGCAAACAGTTAACCACCAAGAATATCGGCGCGCTTGTCTTTGCCGCCATTCTGATTGTTTGTTCCCTAACCGTTGGCTGTTCCAACGATAAACCACAGCCCATTTCCAACAATCAAGTTCCCGTGACGCAGCCGCCAAGCCCAACGCAGCCTGAGGCCAAGCCCGCTCCAAAGAAGGCAGTTCATAAGAAGCCCGCAACCGTAAACTACACCGACCAGAATTCCGGCCTGACATTTGAATACCCGCGCCGTTACGCCATTGAAACCGGCAGCGCCGCAACCGATCTTCTGGCATCCACGCCGTTGCCCATGAACTTCGTGCAGCCTGGTGGAGTCGCTCTGGCTGCAGTCGAGTTGCCCGAAACCAGCTTCGCCAACACTGATTTCTCGTCCGCATTCTTCGACGTGAGTATCAATAAAGCGCTCACCGCCGATCAATGCTCCGAGTTCGCCGTACCTCAGCCCAAAGTTGTGACCACCGCGGCAGCGCCGGTTCCATCAGGCGCGTCCACAGGAACGGCCACGGCCACGCCCGCGCAGTCCACGCCTACTCAGGCTGCGAGCGCGCAGGTTGAACCCGCATCGAGTTCCAAGCTGATGCTGGGAGATATCGAGCTTCGCGCTACTGAAGCTGTTTCCGGTGAAGGCGCTCGCCAAAGCGACTCCAAGTATTTCCACGTGTTTCAGAATGGAGCCTGCTACGAGTTCGCCCTGAACGTCACCACGGACGCATCCGAAGAGGGCGTCGTGAAGCACGTCGACCGCGACAAAGTCTTCAACCGCCTGGAACAGATCATGGCCACGGTGAAGATCAATCCCGTCGTAGCTCCTGAAGTAACCGCCGAAGCTCCAACCCCAACGCCGGCCGAAACCCCGGCGCAGTAAAGTAGCACAGTCCCCAATCCTGACGTCGCGAACTGGCGGCGTCAGGGTTGGAATTTTGACCTTCAACAAATTTCAGAGATTCCCCATCAAGAGATGCGCCATGATGACACGCCCTTTTCTCGTAACCTGGTTCGCAACCCTGACCCGCTCGCTGCTGTTCTCGCTCGGGCTCGATCACGTACTCATCGATTCTCTCGCCGACACATTCTTTGGAGCCGGTGCAATCCTCACCATCGCCTTCGTCGGCATACGCACCTCACGCCGATCCGCCCGCAGAACTCACTAGCTCGAGTGTTTTCCTCAAAATGAGCCTGCGGCCATCTTGCCAATCCGCTCCCAGCGGAGATATGATGGTCGCCCTTCAGGAGGTCCGTATGAAGAAATCCCTGCTTCTACTGTTCGTATTGTCCTCGGTATTACCGGCGCTCGCGGCCAAACAGTACTCTTATTTTCGCGTAGGAAATCCAAATGATGTAACCACCGCGACCACGGGGGGAACCGCGCTTGAGGGCGGCGGCACTGACGTCGATGCCGTCTATCAGTGGATGTGCCAGCGCAGCGGCAACGGAGACTTCCTCGTCATTCGCGCCACCGGCACCGACGCTTACAATCCTTATATCCAGCAACTCTGTCCAAACGAAAATTCGGTGGCAACGCTGATCATTCCCAATAGTGGCGCGGCCAACGATCCCTTTGTCAGCGCCACCATCAACAACGCCGAAGCCCTCTTCATCGCCGGCGGAGATCAGTCCAACTACATCAACTTCTGGAAAGGAACTCCGGTCGAGACTGCGCTGAACAATCTGATCGCGCGCGGCGTCCCCATTGGTGGCACCAGCGCCGGAATGAACGTTCTATCTCAATTCGTTTATTCCGCCCTCGCAAGTCAAGGAGTCACCTCCAGCCAGGCGCTGGCCAACCCGTTTACCAGGTACATCACTCTCGATGAAAATTTCGTAAACATCCCCGCCGTGCAGGGACTCATCGACGATCCTCACTTCGTGACTCGCGATCGCATGGGACGCGACCTCGCATTTCTGTGCCGCATCTATGCCAACGGATGGTCGAGTATGCCGCGCGATATTGCCATCGACGAACAAACGGCGCTCCTTCTCGACGCCAGCGGCAACGGCACAGTCGTTGGCCTGAGCACCGTCTACTTTCTGCAAGCTCCCGGCGCGCCGCAAGTCTGCCAAAGCGGCACTCCACTCACGTACCAGAACATCGAAGTACAGCGCATCGACTCCAGTGGCACCTTCAAACTTTCCACGTGGAAAGGAACCAACGTTACTTCGTACACAGTGTCAGCCAACGCAGGAGTCCTAAGCTCAACGCAGGCTGGAGGCGGCATCTACTAAGTGTGTGTCGGTACTGTTGATATTGATCTGCTGATTCCGGCTCCGAAAAAATCTGGGTGACCGGTGGCGTGAGGATCTCTCTGTCAGGGATGCACTCAGTCTGGACTTGCTCTTTGGTTACCCGCTTCTTCCTCGTGCAAGCCAACGGCCGGGCTACCCGCCTTCGCACGCAGCGTACGAAATGTGACCGAGTAGCGCAATTCGCTGACCGCCGGAATCCTGTGCTGCCACTTGGATCGCGCCTCGCCCTTTATCACGTAAATCGAACGCGGCTCGATCATGAGCGATAAAACTTTACCTGGACCGTGATAGGGCTTGAGCCGCATGCGGCAACTGCTGGCCAGAGATATTCCGACAATCGCTCCAAATTGCGGCGCGTCGCGATGCCATCCGATCGGCGTGCCTACCGAATACTCGGACACCATCGCGTGCACCAGATGATCGGCCGGAACCTCGGCCACCTCCGCCGCGCGCGCTCGAATGCCGAGCAGGAACTCCGGGATCGGCGGCGCGGTCTCGTCCGGCTGCCTTGTGTTCAACTCATAATTTACGCCATATCGGGCAATCCGCCGCTTGGCGAGATATCCGTGATAATCGTAGGCCGCAAACTCGATCCCGCGAAAAATCCGCACCAGCTCCGCCTCTTCCGCCTCAGTTAAAAATCCGTCGCGATACAGGAATCCCTCAGGCAATTCCTCGGGCCGGGCGAATTTGACGGCAGCCATCTACTTGACCTCTCCGTCATTGGATGTCGTTCTGATAACTCGGAAGCGCACCCTATTTCTTCTCGATAAAAACGTGAGTAGCATTTTCGCCGGCTATCGTCCGCCCCACTTTCATTCCGAGCTGATGGAGATTGATTCCGGAGAACAGGTTCTCGCCCTCTCCAATGAGAACCGGCGACATAGCCAAGTGCATTTCGTCGATCTGGCCGGCAACGAGGTATTGGCGAATAGTGGCAGCCCCGCCGCCGATGCGGACGTCTTTGCCCTGCGCTGCTTCCTTCGCCCGCTGCAAAGCAGACTCCGCGCCTTCGGTGACGAAGTAGAACGTGGTGCCTCCGTCCATTTCGAGTGGAGCCCGCGCGTGATGCGTCAACACAAACACCGGGGTGTGGTACGGAGGCGTGTCGCCCCACCATCCCTTCCAGGAATCATCGGGCCAGGCACCGCGGACGGGACCGAACATGTTGCGGCCAAGAATCCATGCACCAACATTCTCGAACGCCCGCAGCGCCATGTCGTTGTCAACCCCGCGCCCTCCGCCGCTTCCGCCCTGCATCTTCTTAAAGACATCCGTTTGAAAAAACCACGAGAAGATCTCGGGCCCACGAATGCCAAGTGGATTTTGCAGATCCTGACGCGGTCCGGCGGAGAATCCGTCCAGGGAGATGGAGTAAGCAGCGACTTTGACCTTTGACATAAGTGAATTTTACCGGGTGTATCCACCTTTCACGCGCTCTTTGCGAACGATCTCCCGCAAAAAAAGGGCCCGGGACCGTCCTGCCGAAATCCTGAGCGTTTATCTGCGAAGGATCGTAGTTTTTCGTTCGGGACGGAAGCCGCAGGATACGCTGCGGTGTCTGTAACAGAATCAGAGGAGGACTGCTGATCTATGCAGAGGAACCGGTTCATGATGCTGGGAGTTTTGCTGGCCGGAGTTTTCGTCGCGGCCTCGGACGGCAAGCCAGCGCTGAGCCAATCGCCCATCGAATCTGACCAGATCGAAGTGTACCGGGCGTTCCTGAGCTCTTATACCAACGGAAGCAAGTCTCCGCATTTCAATCTGGCAAAGCGGACTTCCACTCTTGACTTGACCGATGAAAAGGCTGGCGACTGTCTGAAGGATATCGACCTGGACGAATCCGCACATCCCGAGTCGGTCGTCCACGAATTTGATCCCAAAATTCC
>QIAK01000260.1 GCA_003225515.1 Acidobacteriota bacterium
CAGAACGGAATCATTCGGGGAACCAAGGAATACAACAACGACGAGTACCTCAAAGGGGCGACCCCGGCCAGTTCTACCCGGGCTTTCAAAGAATGGACCGAAGGCGGCAAGGTCTTCTACAAGATTCGTTTGAAAACCCTGGACCCGCGAAACTTTAAAAATAGCGGCGATCTTGGGACTCTCGCCGTTCGTTACGTCGTGCAGGCGCAAGGCGAAAAGAATACGGTCTTGCGCATTGACGCAGTGTTCGTCGAGGAATTTCGGCATGTCACACACCCATCCAACGGATCAGTCGAAGGTGCTGAGTACAAAGACATTCACGATCATCTGGAATCAATTGAACTGATCAAGGCTGAGACCGTTGAGGCCCAGCAAGGAAAGCAGAAGCTCTCGGCCCAGTCTCAGCCCTCCGCTGCTCTTGAAAATGTTCCCGCCACTGCACCAGTAACGCAAACTCCAGCGCGCACTTCCACCCTCGCCGCTCCGCCGACTGAGGCTACATCTGCTGCGCCCCCATCCCAGACTCCGGAACCCCATACTTTGGAACAACGAGTTCGGGATCTTCGACGACAGGTGCAGCGGCTGGTCAAAGCGCCGGGAGCTCCCCTCAAGTCCGCGCCGTTCCATACTGCAACCACGCTGCAATCCTTGCCCACCGGCGCCGAGGTTCTCGTCGTCATTTCAACAACATACTGGCTGGGCGTTGAAACCCACGAAGGTCAGCACGGCTGGATTCTGCGCGATGATCTGGAGCTGCTTCCATGAGCGCGGGATCGTCGGTATCGCGACAAGTTCTGCTGGGAGTCTGCGCAGTCGTGCTCACTATGTTCTGCATCGGGACGTTCTGCGCCGGGCCGATGATGGCGCAATCGAATGTTTCCGAGCGGACGTTTCCGCAGTCCAAAGCTGAGGTCGAGCGGGCAGTGGCAGCCATCCGAGTAAGCCTTGCCGGGCATCTTCCCGTGCTCGATGGTTTCGCAAAACCCGCAGACCATCCATTGGATCATTACCGACGCGGCTACTATCAAACCACGGTCCACGTCAGTTCGATGCCGACGGGCGGCTCGCTCGTGCGGGTCAGTACGAAAGTGACCGCGTGGTATGCCGATGCGGCGAGTTCCCGTTCGGGATATCAATTGCTTACTTCCAATGGCCGCATCGAGGCCGACCTGCTCGACCAAATCGCGGAGCAACTCGGGAACGGCTCGAGCGAGGTCCAGGCCACGGTGGCGCCCGCGCCGCCGAAAGCGGCTGCAGCCGACGAACCGGCGATCTCGGCGCCCTCTCCGGCTTTTCCCGCAACTGACCGCACATTTTCGTCCTCGATCAGCCATGATCTTGCGGCGCAGAGCGCAAATGGACGCTCGCCTGAAACTCAGAAAAGTGACAAGTCAAAGAACGCACTGCAAGCGGAGGCCGATAGCCTGCAAGAGATTCTCAAGAACACGGGTCATCCCAAAAACCTGGTCGCGGTCAAAAAATCCGGCACGCCGGTGGTTGCGAATCCCAGCCTTACTGCAAAACCGGAGTTTCTGGCCAGCATGCACGATGAATTTGAAATGCTCGATTTCAACTCGGACTGGGTACACGTCAGGATTTCCGGATTGTCCAGAGGCTGGATATGGCGCAACAGCGTCGAGATGCCGGAAGGCATCGCCGATAAAGATTCCAGTTCGGCATCCGCGGCGGCGCCCGCCGCCGATTTATTCAAAGTCATCCGCGAGGAGGCATCGACTTTCCCGGGAACCTGGGAGCCGCTCAAAAACAAAAATGTAAAAATTTTCTCTGTGCAGAAGGTTGATGATGACGCCAAGACTGCCGGAGCCAAGGCTCGCCTCGAATACACCAAAGTCCTGATGGAGAAAGGCTACCCAGACATAGCCCGCAAGCCGCAGGATATTGCGGGAATCGTGGTAATCTTCGACTCTGCCGACGGGGGAATGGTCGCGGCTACCACGGCCACGTTGCAACAGTGGAAGGCCGGCACACTGTCTGATTCGGCCCTGTGGCACAAATGCTTCTTCGATCCTCCGGAGACATTCGATTCTGCCGGAGTTTCCGCGAGCCAGTAACGGATTCCCGCGCAGAGTGCTGTCTTGTGTTAGCCTGAATAGTTGAGAGGGTCAGCGGGCAGTTGTAATTTCGTTTTCCCTTGACTTTCGAAAGTGATCAGATTATCTATGCAGTCCTTGAGCACGTACCGATTGGGGTCCGTACGTTTTCGTTAGCAGCCTGAAACCGTTTTCCCGCAACCTAGTACACGGCCAAACATGAGCGCGACGACAGTGCCTCTTTCTGCTTTTCGGACCAGGGCGACTTGCCTTCTCCGCGACTATGCCGAACTGACGAAGCTTCGGGTCACGACTCTGATTGTCATGACTGCGTGGTGCGGCTATTTCTTCGGCGCACACCAAGCCGGCACGTCCTGGATTAGCTTAGGGCTATTCCACACTTTATTGGGAATCGGGCTCGTCTCCAGTGGAACCGCGGCGCTCAATGAAGTGATGGAGCACGATGTTGACGCTCAAATGCGGCGCACTGCGCTGCGCCCTCTTCCCGCCGGCCGCATGACTATGTTTCACGCGACCGCAGTCGGCCTGGCTGCATCAGTCGGCGGGTCGATTTATCTTGCTGTCTTCACCAACCCTCTGACCGGATTGTTGACGCTGTTGACTTCTATTGTGTACCTCGCCGCCTACACTCCATTGAAGCGCATCTCTCCGATCTGCACGTTTGTCGGGGCGTTTCCCGGAGCGATGCCCGGCGTTCTCGGTTGGACCGCAGCTCGAGGCCGGCTGGAATGGGGAACCCTGGTGCTGTTCGCCATCCTCTTTATCTGGCAGTTCCCTCACTTCTTTTCAATCGCGTGGTTGTACCGCGACGATTACGCCAAAGGCGGAGTCAAGATGCTGCCCGTTGTGGAACAAGATGGGCGTTCCACCGCGCGCCGCATTCTCGTTTATTCGGTGGCACTGATTCCCATCAGCCTTCTTCCCAGCTTCATGGGTATGGCTGGGAGAATTTATCTGATCGGCGCGGTGGTCCTGGGTTTCGCGCTTCTTTATTTCGGCATTCGCCTCGCCTTTCTGAAACAGCCGCTTTCGAGCGCGCCCTCGAAAATGCGCGCGCGCCATGTGCTGCAAGCTACCGTCATTTATCTGCCTCTCCTCTTTGCTCTCATGATGAGCAATTCGCTA
>QIAK01000261.1 GCA_003225515.1 Acidobacteriota bacterium
TGTCGCTGTCAAAGAGAATGTTGGTCGAAGAGCCAGTGACATAGACGGCACCGAGATTGCGGCAACTGTTGGCGTATTGGAAGGTCAATCCTCGAACCACGCTGTTGGATTTGCCGTTAATTTTGAAGATGATTGAGGAGGAAGCAACCTCAACGGTCGCGGTGCTCATGTTGGTTCCAGTCGCTGGCCAGACATAGATCTGCGCGCCGCGCTCGTCAACATAAAAAGTGCCTTGCTTCATTTGCGCCAGTGAGAGCACCTGCGTCAAAACGTTGTTGTTCACCGCGACCATTTCCTGCCGCTGCATAATGTCCTGCTGGAACGGACAGATCGAGATTGTCGGGCAGGTGCCCCAATCGTTCAGCCAGCCGTTCGTGTAGATGCTCTGGTTTGCGGAATAGTGGGCCCATCCGGTATAGAGTGTTCCCCCGCTGACAATCACTGTGCCGTTGGTCGCAGCCTCAAACGTGATGGGAAGGCTGGTGTCTTTGGAACTCGAGTTCAGTGTGACGCTCTCGCGATAGGTTCCGGGATTAATGGTGATGCGTGAGCCAATTCTGTTCTGATTGTTTGTTACAGCGATGGAAGCGGCGGCGCCGATTGTTTTCAGCGGGTTTGTTTTGGTGCCTGAATTGGAATCCGACCCTTTGACTGCATCGACATATATGAATGCTGTTTCTAGGCTTTCATTGACTTTAGCCTGCCCAAAAGAAATGTGAGACATGAAAACAATTGCAACGAGACCGCACACAGCGGACCTGTACTTTCGCATGAGAAAGGCCTCCCAACGACGGCAGAGCGTGGATGCTCGAAAATTGGGCCAGAGGGTAAACAGGCTGTCTTGTTCGCAGAATGCTTTCCCTTGGGAGGAAAGCACAGGGACCTGACGAACACGATCAGTTACAAAGAAGACGATTACGTGGCAACCGCAGAATAGCGGAAGAGACTAGCTGTTGGAATAAGGCGAACGCCTTAAACGAGCCACTCATAAGTACAGGACCTTTTGTGCAGTACAGAGATTGCCAATAATCATGCGGGTTCGAGCGACTCCCGAAATGGAATCACGGTGAAGAAAAGTTCGAATCACACGTGGACGGCGAGAAAAACGTCGTCCACGGTTGTCTAGCGTCGGATTAATTTACTGTTTCGGTGAACACGATCGGAGTCAAGGTCGAGTACGAAGCTGTGATCGTTACCGTTCCGGTCTGCGGGGGAGTGGTGTAGGTGACTGTAGCCTGGCCTTGATTGTTCGTAACCGGCGTACTAGTGGAGAAAATTCCACCGGCGCCATTATCAGTGAAAGGCACCGTAAGGCCGGGGATTCCATTCCCGTATTGATCGGACACTGAAACGATCAGGGACTTCGGCAATTTGGTGTTCACGTGGGCCGTCTGATTATTTCCCTGAATGAGTTTCATTGCAGTCGCAGCCCCGGCATTCGCTTGCTCTGCGCACTTGACGCTAACCGATCCGACAGAGGCGGTAACCGTCAGAGACTTGGCTACAGTGGGCAGCGTGTACGAGGTGCTCGCCTGTCCGTTCGAAGCGGTCACAGCGGGGTTCGGAGAGAATGAGCCACCAACTCCGTCCGTGAAGCTTACGGATGCGCCAGGCACTAGATTTCCAAAGGCATCTTTGGCTTTGATGACGATGGGCAAGGGCAGGGTGGTTCCAACAGTTCCGATTTGTTTCGATCCTGAGACCACCGACATCGCAGCTACGGGGCCAACGATGCCTTTCTCGGTGAACGTCGCCGATGAGTAGCCGGAACTTGATACTGTGATGGTCACAGTCTGTGCGGCATGCGGCAGAGTATATGTGCTCGAGGCCTGGCCGCTGCTATCGGTGACGGCCGTGGGATTACTAAATGTGCCATTCCGGCCGCCATCGCTGAAGGCGACAGTAACTCCTGGAATCACGGCGCCGGTATAGGGATTCTTGGTGATGACCGAGATGGCGACGGGCAGGGTAGTGCCGGCATAGGCAGTCTGATTGTTGCCGGCGTTCTGATTGACCTCCGGGAAAAGTCCATACGCGACCAGTTGACTCTGCGTGCCGGCGTAAACCTTGCCGTTCACGACCGTGGGCGTTGCGGTATGTCCGATCGTTCCCAGCGAGTCGCGGCTTCCTGAGGCCATTCCCGAGTCATAAAGCAGGAAGAGATGGACCGCATCGTAAGCCGACAACAACGACACTCCTTGTACGCTGCGCACGAGCCACACAATGCCATTGCTGTTTCCATTGGCGGATACCACGGGGAAACCGATATTGGATAACTTTAAGCCGGTCTGCGCCACCGGAGTGGTGGAGAGTGCACTCTTGCCGCTGGCGTCGACGCTTAAGGAATAAGCCTTCAGATAATCTTGATGGGCCAGAAAATAGACGGTGTTGTTCCAGTACACGGGGCTGCCGAAAAGTTCGCCACCGAGCGCAGAGGGAATGTACTGAACAATCTGAGAGTTGTCAGTCGGATTGTAGCCGCCCAGGCGATCGCGGTTGATCAGGTAGATGTCCGCGTCCTTGCCGGAAGTGACCAGCAAGTTCGGCGTGGTACTGCCAGTCTGAGTGGGCAGCAGAGTCGGGCCGCCGGAGCCGAGGTCAGTATCGTTCAGAGCAAGGTTGGCCTGGTCGAATGGCGTGAAGTAGTCCTCGACCGTGAAGGAGTTTGCACCCAGTGACAGCTTCAGAACGCTATCGCCCAGATCGAAGGCGCTGTAGTTGAAGAGCCCGTTGCCAGTTGCCAGATAAATTTTGCCGGCATCGTCGATTGAAGGTCCCACGCCGCCCTGCCAGATGGAACTGCCATAGCTGTTGTCGGGCTGGGTGGTCATCTGCGCGGTCTGCTGCAGCGTCGAGGCGTTATAGGCGAACAACCAACCGCGCGCTTTGAGGTCGCACCCGTTCGAGCCGAATCCAAGGATCAGTGTGCCATTCGAAAGCAAAAGTCCCGGACGCTGAATCTGGTTCAAAGGGACAAAGCTTAAGCTGCCGATTTGACCTGTGATTACGACTGGGCCGCCGAGCTTTTCTAAGCCGTTGGTGATGTCCAAAGCGTGCAGGCGGTATACGTAGGTGTATTTTCCGGAAACAATTTCCTGGGTTTTGGCGGTTAGGTAGATCGTGCCAGTGTTTGGGTCGATCACTGGAGTGCTGACAATTCCCAGTTCGTTGAAACCCGTAATGTTATTGCAGCCCTCGGCGGTCGAAGGCACAGTCGTAATTCCAGCCGCTGAGTTGATAAAACTGGTTTGCCAAAGTTGCGTGCCCGTGTCGGCATCAATCGCGTAGACGCTGTCGTGCTGGGTGGCGACAAAAACGACGTTATGAGTGCTTCCATTAATTGAGACAGCAGACATGTATAGCGGTTGCGACTGGACGTAGCCGTCGACATTAAAAGCAAACAGCTTTCCGAACTGGTTGGAATTTACGTTCGCATTCGTGAGCAGGGTTTCGCTGATGTTCTGGCCATTGCGCGTGTTATCCATTTTGTTCGTGAGCACGTTAACCTGCGCAACCGCTTTGGGCACGGCTGTGAGGGAGGCGAATGCCAGGGTTGCGACGAACAGGATGGCGCTAAACTTTTGGAGACGGTCAGAATGCATGCGGGCCCCTTTTGGCTCGGATCCACGTCCCTCGCTCATTGGCCAGCAGGAGTGAGATACGTGGCTTGAACTCTTCTACGAATTGCGAACGTTTTGATCGATCGGGGGGAGATAACTTATTCAAAACAAACCCGCACAATCGCTCCTGCGCCTAAAAAACCGCATGCAGGGATTGCCGGAAACGAAGGGGAGTACGGCGCTCTTAAAACCTTGTATTCCATTCTTCGTCCGCCCCTACTCATTGTCAATGATGAAAGTTCTTGCATACTGGAAGAAAGTGCCATAAGGAAAACTGGAGTCTTTTGTCTCCTGCGCCTGAACTTGAGCTCGTGCTAGTCTCGTTCAGCACTCCCTTCCCAAAAGTGTTCTCGCGCGCGAATTGGTGGAAACCCGAAAGCCCATATGATCTTCAAATTCACTCTGCTGGCAGTCCTCGTCCTGACGTTGC